>DAOTXG010000519.1:0-2312 GCA_034435515.1 Anaerolineales bacterium | reverse complement strand
TGTGCGAGAGGCCGTGAGATGGATACCAACCTTAGACCAACGGCGATTGAAGGGGTGGGTGAGCTGCCCTGGGGTACCCACTGCTGCCTGTTTTATGAGACTAAAGACGATTTGCTGGATATTCTGATCCCCTATTTCAAAGCGGGGCTGGAAAATCACGAGGTCTGTCTGTGGGTGACGACAACCCCTCTCGCCGAAGAAGAAGCCGGCCGCGCTCTCCGCGAGGCCGTGGCCAATTTCGATCGGTATCTGGCGGACGGCCAAATGAAGATCATTCCCCCGACGGAGGGGTATCTCAGAGGCGGGCGCTTCGACTCACCGAGCGTTCTCCAGGGTTGGCTTGACAAACTCGACCAGGCCCGGGCCCAGGGCTACGAGGGCCTTCGGCTCGCCGGCGACACCTTTTGGCTCGCAAAAAGCAACTGGAGGGATTTCGCGGAGTACGAAGCGGAAGTAGACAAGAGGAGGGGCGGTTTGCGGATGATGGCCGTGTGCACTTACGCCCTCAACCGCTGTTCGGCGGCGGAAGTCCTGGACGTCATCCATCACCATCAATTCGCCGTCGCCAGGCGAAACGGCGCCTGGGAGCAGATTGAAGGCGCCGAACTCAAACGGGCGCACGGCGAAATCAGAAGGCTGAACGAAGACCTGGCGCGCCGCGTCGCGGAGCGCACGGCCCAATTGACCGCAGCCAATGAGCGACTCAGGCAGGAGATCGCCGAGCGCGAGCGGACAGAAGCGGCTCTGTGCGAAAGCCAGATGTTGCTGGGAGGTCTGTTTGAATTTTCCCCGGACGCTATCGTCGTGGTGAACGATGACGGAAACATTGTCCGTCTCAACGGGCAGACCGAGGCGCTCTTCGGGTACAGTCGGGATGAATTGCTTGGCCAACCGCTGGAGAGTCTGATGCCGGAGCGGTTTCGTGAACGGCATGTGAGGCATCGCCTGGGCTACTCCGTCGCGCCTCGCACTCGGGCGATGAGCGCGGGCCTGGAACTCTCTGGCCAGCACCAAGATGGCCGCGAGTTCCCCGTGGATATCATGTTGAGTCCGCTGCATCTCAAAGATTCAACGTTGATCATCAGCACCCTCCGTGACCTCACCGCGCGCAAACAGGCGGAAGAAGCGTTGCGCCGACAGGCTCTGATTTTTAAGAACCTGTACGACGGCGTGATCGTTACCGACCTGGCCGGCACCATCGTTGACTGGAACCCTGGCGCGGAAAGGATGTACGGCTATTCCAGGCGCGAGATGTTGGGCCAGACCCCCGCCCGCCTGAATACGCCCGAAGCCGCGCCCGTGTTGACGCAAAAGATCCTGGAAGGCGTGAGGCGCGCGGGCCGTTGGTCGGGCGAAATTAACTTCATCCGCAAGGACGGTGCGCGAGGCGTCAGCGAAACGATCGTGGTGCCGCTGCACGACGAACGCGGCCAGTTCTTCGGCACGGTGGGCGTCAACCGCGACATCACATTGCGCAAATCATACGAAACGACCATAAATTCGTTGCTACAAATCAGTGAAAACTTGCACCGGAGTCTCGAAATAGACAGGTTGTTGGAATCCTTGATTATTGAAGCCATGAAGCTAACCGATTCGGAGCTTGGCTGGGCCGGTCTCCCGACGGAGAACGGGATGACCCTGGTCAGGCATATTTCGCACGAATTCAAAGTTCTGCCCTTCAACTACACTTGGCCTCCCGGCGTCGGATGGCCGGGATGGGTCCTGGCGCACAAAGCGCCGTACGTCACCAACGACGCTCGCTCAGACAAAATTATCGTTCCGGAAATTCGGAAACGCTTTGGAGTGAAATCAGGCATTGACACACCCATCCTCGACGCCCAGGGAAACGTGCTCGGGTTTTTCGAAGTGAACAACAAGAAAAACGGTGGCCTATATACCGAACACGATGTGGAGAAGTTGATGGCGGTATCACGCATCGCCTCGGTCGCACTCCAGAATGCTTCGTCTTATCAAAATCTCCGGCGCGCGGAAAAAGCCCTGGCGACTCGCGCGGATCAACAAGCCAAAGTGTCGCAACTCGGGCTGTTGGCCTTGTCCGGTGCGAGTCTGCAGAAAATTCTTGATGAGGCGGTGGCGGTAGTCGCGAGCACGTTCAACGTAGAATACTGCAAAGTGCTGGAACTGTTGCCCGACGGCCAGGCGTTGAAACTCGTCGCCGGCGTGGGATGGAAGGCCGGCTCGGTCGGCCAGGCCATCGTTAGTGCGGGTCGCGACTCGCAGGCAGGCTTCACCTTGCTCACGAAGGCACCAGTGATCGTCGAGGACCTGCGCACCGAAACGCGGTTCAGTGG
>DAOTXG010000518.1:0-6306 GCA_034435515.1 Anaerolineales bacterium | reverse complement strand
GATTCTGAGGCCTTCCTTCATCATTGTACAGTAACAGGATTCATGCCATTGTTAGGCGGCTTGGCCGTCATTGACGCACGTCCGCACGCTGGTATCTTAGGAGAACGACGCCAGACCCGAATGTGCGTGTTTCAACGAGCTGTAAGTTGATCTTATCGCGCAAGTGCGGAAACATTGGCTTGCCGCTCCCAAGAATGATTGGGTGGATGTATAGACAATATTCATCGATCAAGCCGAGTTGCATGAACGTCGAGGCGAGCCCTGCACCCCCGACACTCATGTCTTTGCCTGGTTGCGCTTTCAGTATGTACTCCTGCTGTGGTGTGAGCCGCCTAACGGCCAGGTTCAGGCGCGGGGCGGTAAAGTAACGACCCGCTCAAACTAGCCGCGCCCAGCCCCGTCGCCTGCAACCCGTATTGGGCGGGCTTAGGGTGATCCGAATGCAACTCATCGGTGGGCCGCCCCTAGCCTTACAACTACGCTTCCTGTGCTGCTCTACTCCGGGTTGCGAATGTCGCGAATGAAGAAACCAACAATCCGCCATGCTCCATCGCGTTGCCCCAATAACCATGTGACGGTTTCATCCTCCCACGCCCGAAAGCGATTACGTCCCGTCTCGCGGGTTACGACGACAGCGGCGTCACCCCGGACATGCGTGTGTACAAACGTGTAGCGATTCTCATAGGGCGCGGCCTGCTTGAGGAATGTAGCCGGCCAAGCCTGCAACGCTTGGCCGGTTAGGAACATATGGGCTTGCCAGTCACTCGACTCGGCGGAGTAATTGCCATTGAACATGATAAACTCTTGCCCCAGGGCGGTGAGGACAGTCTGAGGGTCATTGTTAATAAATCCCTGATGGTAACGCATGATCGGAAGATGGATCACATCAACTGACATTCGACCCTCGTATGGCTATTAGTACGCTACGACCTTCTTGGGAACGGGCTGGCTTACTGGGTCATAACACCTGCTTCTTTCATCGCTTTCTCTAAGGCGGCCTCCTTGATGCCTTGCTTTCTCAGGCTAGCAATCAGTTTAGTGATCTCAGGCTTACCTTCTAGCAGGGCGAGGTCTTCTCGCAGCCCCTGCCCCACATAGGCGCGGATCAAGGGCTGGTAGCCGGAAAAACCACGATGAGGGGCGACGCGCTTCAAGTCACTGATCACGTCTTCCGGCATACGCAAGGTGATCACCGTCATGGGGCGATGGGGTTGCAAGCGTGTTTTTAGTTTACTGATTTTCATAAAGTTTGCGCTCCGTTTTCGTGGCCTTCCGTGCGGAGAGGAGGCGCAGGGTCAATTTCCGCCATAGGTAGACGACAGAGAGCAGCCGCCATTTGCGCGTGAGCCCGATTGAGGCTTCCCGCACTTCGTCGTCTACTTCTTCCGGTTCCGCCGAATAGACAAACGGGTCGAAGAAGACTTCGCAGGCTTCCGGGAAAGACACGCCATGCTTTTGGAGGTTGGCGTCGGCTTTCTCGCTGTCCCATTCGAAATCCACGTCTTCGAGGGTGTGGGTGATTTTCATCGCGACCAGTTTAGTGGGATGTATTTACTTTGTCAATATGGATTATCCGCGCACTTGCTGGAAGAACTGCCCGCCCAACGGCCAGGCTCACTCGCTCGCGCGGCGGAAGGCCGAGACGCCTGCCAACTTGAAACACGACACTTTAGACCCCCGCCTGCTCCTGAATGCGAAACACCGGATGGCGCATGGCCTCGGCCGCGAAAGCGTCTAACGGCGATTCGGGACGCGCCTCGAAATAGGGCTGGGTGACAGGCTCCAGCCGAAGATACTTCTGCAAGATAGGCGCGCGCGCCTGGGGTTCGACTTCGATGACGGAGACGGATTCTACACGCCGGCCGCGCCTCAACGTCACCCGGCCGGCAGCGCGCGCGTTGCGCACCCAGTTGACTTCGCCGTAGGGCGCGACCAGCCAGCGGGTGTGATTGTGTTCCACTATCGTGCGTGTCAAGCCTCGCCTAAAGAGGGCCAGGCCGCCTCGGCTAAAGAGGGCCAGGCCGTGGGGCGTGGTATAGGGCTGGCCGGTCTTGCGACCGGAAACCGTGAGCAGATACCGGCTTTGGGGGCCGAGGCCCAAGCGGATGAGCGCCTGTGCCAGTTGATTGATGACCCTGACCCCGCGTGTGACTCGATAGGTTCTTGTCATGGCGACTCTAGCCTGAGCGTCTTATAGATTCGCGGCCGCCCAACGGCGCGCATCATTCGTTCGCACAGCTGAAGGCCGAGTCGCTTGCCAACCAGAGCCTACGCGACCAAAACAGGCCAGTAAATCAAGCGCAGAGTGCCAGTCAGGTGGATGCACGGGTTGGGCGCGACTGATTCTCACTGAGCCGATGATACTATCTCATTCGGTTTCTTCCCGACATCAGTCGGTCTGTACACCAACCATAGTAATACAACGCCCCTTATACTTTCAGCTAATGCTACAGTCGTAAGGATACCAACCAATGTAGCCGCCGAAGCGACAATAATTGGGTCTGTATTTATTGCTGTGGTTACTCCAGCGCCAACGAAAATACTTACGGGCCATATGGTTGCATTGGCGAGAACCCACCATGCTGCATTTCGCACTTTGCCGCGCAATACAAGCCACTGTGTTAACCCAAGCGATATGCCGAACAACGTGCCTGCAAGAATACCTGCGCTATCGTCTATGACCTTGTTTGCATTTGACAATGCGATAAGTGTTAGGAAGGCTATGATTCCTCCAAGCGGTGTGGCCAATACCCACCCGCCCGCTTGACGAATACGCCAACGTATGACCATCCATTGTGCAAAACCAGTTGCAACGGCCAAACCGATTAGACCAAGGACTCCGGCAATGAACTCGGTAGACTCATCACTGCGGTCAGTAATTAGTACGATTGGAATTGTGCACGAGCAACACCAACCAGTGTAGCCCATGAAATTCATTACCAGCCATAGCAGCCAATCTTGAATTGCTGAACCTCGTTCAACGCTCATAGTACGAATTGGTATTTGCACAGGAGCGACAAGCGCTCAACGATTAAGGATTCATACGGCGCGGCGTCTCGCCGATTGTCGCAGGCTGATGCTGAACGCCGCCGCCGCATAATCCTGAGTCGAACGGAGCCGCCAGTATTTCAGTGGTGGTGCTGATGACAACGGCCCTTGTGCTGAAGAGCGGCCAAGCTGGACACTTCGCGTCTCATGACCGGTTCTAAACTGGCGGCGGGGGAGTGGTCCCCCCGCCGACCGTAACTTGGGCGGGCACATTAGAACCAGAACACTTGGCTGAACAGGGCACTCGCTCACCCGACTGACCCTGCGCTAAAACTTTCTCCGCCCTTGACGACTCCCGGCGGCTATGCTGAAGGCTAGCGTCCTAGTGAGCCGTTGCTCATCTCGCTCCACCACGCGGTCACCCGCACTACATATTGACTACACGAACGCGAAGCGCGCTCTGTGCTGACGAGTCTCAACGATAATTCCGGATCCTGTGTAATAAGCTGCACGAATCGGATGTTTGGTGCGTATCTCGGTGCTCTCTTCTCCCGACAAAGAATACCATTGTAGACTCTTGTTTGCCATTAATCCAAATCCCTGTGGCGCAGTAATGAGCTTGCCGCGCTGATGGATGTCGATCAAGTTGACAAGTTCGTAATTCCGCCCAACGACATACATTCGTGTATCCGTCAAAATGTACAGGTACTGTCCAATATCGAAAATGCTTCGTGGCACACTTGCGACATCTATCGCGGCAATCGGAACACCTAATGCATCTAGCTTTACAATTTTGCCTGCGTAGCTGCCAACAAATATGTGCTCGCGGTCAGCAGCAAAGCTCGATGTATAAATCCAGTCGAGGGGCGGCGAGTCGCCGAAAGATATTTCTAGCTTTATGAGGCCCGAATCGATTACGAGGTCTGGCTTTGTTCGACGGTAGTCAACGACTTCTCGCGCCTGCAATTGGAGGCTAAGGGGATCGATACCTGTAAGTATTGAGAACGCGCGGTTCAAAGCCTGCATCTTGCGCGTGCTGTCTGCATCGGAAGGATTCAAGTCAGGATGCCATTTCTTGGCAAGATTACGGTAATTCGACCGAATGGCTTCGTGCGCCACTGGCAAGGACAGTCCCATTAATTCAAGTGCGTCTCTAACGTCGCTCCGTTCGCCTACAATGTTGCTCCGAGAATATGATCGCTCCCAACCATCCTTGAGCGGCATTGAAACGGCCCAGATCGTACTATTATGCCCGTCGATGCACCAAGCTGTATCTGCGATTGTCCAAAGATACCGGCTGCCATGGGGTGATGTAGCGACGCTTCTCACCTGAGTCCGCAGGGGGCCAAACGAACCAAGACTTGACTCGCGAAACATGATGGCGCGCCTATCGTGCGAAAGATCCACTTCAAACACCTTGTCAAGATTCTCGCCGTAAACATGTATGACGGCATTCGACGACAAGAACGCTGAATGTGTGCCCGTTGGATTTGTGCCGATTCTGTAAATGTCGTGGTCGATGCCTTTTGAGCATGCGATTAGGCCGTCGTGATCACGAAGCAATAGTGATGCCTTGGAGCCTTGATGTGCTACGGCTTTGCCCTTCGGATCTATGAAGACACAACCGTGCGCGACCGGCGTAAATTTCTGATAAGCCGGATCAGGCCTGTCGCGTATTTCCAGCCCGGTGACGTCTACGAGATTCAATTGGGAGTTGGTTTCCGATTCAAACAGCTCGGTTTTCGCGCCCGGAGGCTCTGATCTTTTGAGGTCCCAAGAATACGGAGACGGTGGCAATGGATAGTAGGGTACGGAGTCGATATCGATTTCGCGTGGATTGATATGCGACTGGCCTTTCCCTGGCTGGTCATGACGCTTCACAAAGCTGTCGATCTGTTGGCGAGACATCTTGAATGTATCAGCATCCTATGATGTAGCAATAGATGTTCGCTGGCTAACGATTGGCATCAGGCATGCGCGTGTCCATGCAAGAAAATGCTTGAGTCAAGATAACGCTTGCCAATAGGCGATTGCTTGGGGCGCGAAGCGCGTCGCCTACATGCATAGGCTGGGCGGGCCTCAATCTTCTGTTCCTAAGAACTTAAGAAGAATTTCTTTTCCTTCCAATATCTTCGGTTGGGCTTCGTTGATAGCTTTCTGAGCTTCAGTAGCTGTCTGTTTCTGTGGTTCATTTCCATGGGGTAATGCTGCAGCACTTGCAATGAACTGATTAGCCCGTCCCACAGCTCGATAAGCCGCAAGGATAGACTTCTTGATGTCATCGTCGAGCATTGCAATTGCGCCTTCCTGAATGGCACGCAAGAACTGGCTATCAAGAAACAAGCAGCCTTGTTGACTCGATTGACTGAACTCAGCAACTACAGAATTGAATTCAAGTTCGTCTATCAGAGATTGAAGAGGCCCAACATCAGAGTTTCTAGTAGCCTTGAGCATAAATTCGGGATTATTCGTGCAAATGGTCAACCACTGATCTTTGTGACCACGCAGCTCTGCCGAAGTAAACTTTCGTCCTCGGGGATGTCGGTTGTTATAACTGTGAATCTCCGCGTGGCATTCAAAGCATACCGGGATAGCATTATCGATGGTGTCCGATCCGTTATCAGCCTTTTGTACTATATGATCGATTTCGATCTTAACGCCACAGAAACGATGGCAAATACAACATCGTCGATGGCACTTTACTAACAGTTTGGCAACATCGTCTTTCGGAAATCCACTGCTCATTTTCTTTCCTCAAATGCGTCCTGAGTAAGAAAGTTTAACCCGCTCAACGATTAAGGATTAATGCGGCGCGGCGTCTCGCCGATCGTCTCAGGCTCAGGCTGGCCGCCGCCGCCGCATAATCCTGAGTCGAACAGAGCCGCGGGAGTGGTGGAGCGGGGCTGACTCCCGGCGGCCCGCACCTGGAATTTAAGGGTCTGGGTCAGGGCCGCACCCGTTGACATCAGGCGGCCACGATGGCGAATTGTAGTCCCAAACGGCGCGGAGCGCGAATGGGGAAGCCCTCCATTCACTTAGAGCTTATCTGGCGCAGTATTTCATCCAACTTCCTTCCCTCGACCTCAATCCCCCAAACCACCTCGCCAATGCGCCTGGGCAAGGCGAATTTGAGTTTGCCGCCCGACTTCTTCTTATCGGCGCCCATTGCGGCGCGGATAGTTTCAGGCTCTGGGCCTGCCCAGTGAACAGGTAAGCCCACCGCTCGGAGACAAGCGGCGATCTGCCCGGCGAGGCCCGGCTCGGCCAGCCCCAGCGCTTCAGCCAAACGCGCTTCGGCGACCATGCCGATGGCGACGG
>DAOTXG010000517.1:0-2401 GCA_034435515.1 Anaerolineales bacterium | reverse complement strand
TCTGCCCCTGCCAACACCGCCTGATATTCGGCGATGGCGCGACTCCAGTCGCCCGCGAACATGGCCTCGTCGGCGGCTTCGATGCGGGCCGGGGGAATGGGCGTCGGCGAAGGCGTGGGCGAGGGCAGGGGAGTTAGAGTAGGAGTTAAAGTTAGAGTGGGGGTGAGGGTTGGCGTAGGAGCGGGGAGAAAAAAGGAACTGTGGGCACAAGCCAACAGAAGGATGACGGAAGAAGGCAGAAGGATGAGGAGGCGGCGAGCGCCAGGAGATGGAAGGCGACGGAGAATCATGCGGCGAATAATAACATAGCGCGGCCTCCTGCCGCAGCCAAAGGTAGGACAAGTTTCAAACTTGTCCCACAACATCTGCGCGGATCGCGTGGATGCCGTAGAGCAATTCTGTAGGGGATGCGCTGGCAAGCGACGTTTGCCCGGCGTTTGGCAAACGGTTATACTTTGAGCGAAGCGGAGAAGGAAAGTGAGACATGTATCGCTCGTTCACGATCAAGAACTTTCGTTGCTTCCATGACCTAACGCTTGCATCTTTGGAGCGGGTAAACTTGATTGCGGGCAAAAACAATGTGGGCAAGACGGCTTTGCTGGAAGCCGTTTTTCTTCATTTGGGTGTGAACAATCCATCGTTGCCGCTCCAAGTTACTGCTGCCGTCCGCGGTATTGAGCAACGCGTGATTGACGCCAGCGAAACGTTGGGCTGGCTGTTCTTTGATCGAAGGGTTAAAGAAACCATTGAATTGATCGGTCTGGAGGCGGACAATACGACTCGTCGGTTGAGTGTCCGTTTCGTCAAGTCGGAAATAGCCCAGGTGTCGCCAGTGACTGACACTCTGACAACGGTCGCCGCCTTGCGCGATTTGCAGCTGGAGTATCAAGACACGAACGGCCAGAGGGCAACTACACGCGTAAGAGCCGACGGCGCAACGGTCACCACTCGGGCTGGCGAGGTATCGTTGCCGTTAGGGATTTATCTGAGCACCCGCGCCCGATCCTTCAAAGAAGATGCGGAACGGTTCAGCAACTTAGAGCGTGTGGGCCGCCACGCAATGGTGCTACCTGCCCTGCAGCTTCTGGAGCCGCGCCTCCGTCGGTTGGCCGTGTTGATCACTGGCGGCGCGCCTATTCTCAATGGCGACATTGGCATTGCGGAGTTGATCCCGCTGCCTTTGATGGGCGAAGGCATGGTGCGCCTGCTTTCAATCCTGTTGGCAATTGCCAACGCGCCGGGCGGCGTCGTGCTGGTAGATGAAATCGAGAACGGCTTACACCATTCAGTCATGGTCGGCGTCTGGAAAGCGCTGGCCGAGGCGGCGCGCCAATATAACACCCAGGTGTTTGCCACCACCCACAGCTGGGAATGCATTCAGGCAGCGCATCAGGCCTTCGAGGCCAGCGGCACGTATGATTTCCGGCTGCATCGGCTGGACCGGGTTAATGATGACATTCAGGCTGTTGCTTACGACCGGGAAACTCTGGCGACCTCCGCCGAAATGAATCTGGAGATTCGCTGATGGCCGAATTGCCCCTTCAAATTTCCAAGCCCAAACTGCTCATTGGCGAGGGACAGGAGGAAGTGCGCTTTTTCGGCGCGTTGTTGAACCATCTCAGTTTAGGCGACATCCAAATCGAGCAGTACAACGGCAAGAACGCGCTCACGGCCTACTGAAGACATATGTTTGGCCGCCATTCGCGCATATCCTGAACTGTCCTGCTTGGATTCGTACTTTCAGTGCGTCCTCGACACAGCCCAACGACGGCCTGCCAACGCTTCCAAGGCGCGCGTCCATGCTTGGCTGGCCTCACAGATTGAACCTGACAAACGATTGGGCGAGGCGGCGGAAATCGGCTACTGGCCCTGGGACAATCCGGCTTTTGATCCGCTCAAGCAGTTCTTGCGTGCTCTTTGAGACCTTCGGGGTTTTTTGGAAACCCCGAAGGTCTGCGGTAACCCCCTGATCTGCTTCGAAGTCCTCACGCCCATCATTAACAGCCCGCCCAATGAGCCACAGCAGCACTGGTGCATCGTCGAGGGTGAAGCCCCCGAACTTTGACACCCCTCCCCCCGCGTGTTATCATTCCGCCCGCTCGACTCTCTGCGCTCTCGCACCGAGAGCGTTTTTTGTGTCCTGCTAAGACCCTAAAGGTCTTTAAGACCTTTAGGGTCTGGAGGGCTGGATGAGAACCGTAGACTGGTACGACAATGGCGTGAGGCTGATTGACCAGCGTCTCCTGCCCAACCGCTTCGAGACGCCGGTTTATCGCGACTATCGCGAGGTCGCGCGGGCCATCACCGAGATGGTCGTGCGCGGCGCGCCGGCCATCGGCGCGGCGGCGGCGTTCGGGCTGGCGCTCGCCGGGTGGCAGAGCAAGGCGGGAGACCGGAGGCG
>DAOTXG010000516.1:0-12299 GCA_034435515.1 Anaerolineales bacterium | reverse complement strand
GGCCGCAGGAGTTTTCGGCGGTTGAGCGCCGACGCCCGTCGCGATTAAAATCACCTGCGCGCGCCCCTTCATCAGCGGGTTGACAGCTGCGCCGAAAATCACGTCGGCCTCGGGCGCGGCGCGATGATGGCGATTGGCGATGGTCGGGGCGAGCACAAAGCCGTGGACGCCGTGCGGCGGGCGCTGTCGATGCCCTTGCTCGACTTCCGCTCGATCGAGGCCGCCTGCGGCGTGCTGCTGCATTTCACCGGCGGCGACGACCTCAGCCTGCACGAAATCAATCAGGCCGCCGGAGAAGTCAACCGCGCCGCGCCCGAGGCCGACGTGATTTTCGGCGCAGCTGTCAACCCGCTGATGAAGGGGCGCGCGCAGGTGATTTTAATCGCGACGGGCGTCGGCGCTCAACCGCCGAAAACTCCTGCGGCCGCCGCCGCGCCGACAGCCGTTCAACACCCGGCGACCGTCATGCCCAACCCGGTCGTGTCCGAAGAACCCCTCCCCCACCTGGCGGAGGCGCTTTTCAGTCGCGCCGCGGCTTCAGCCACGGACCCGCTGGCGCAACCCTGGGTCGTCGCCGACACGCCAACCGCGCACGATGTCCGCCACAGCCTGGACGTCCCGGCGTTTCTGCGCCGCAGCCGCCACAGCCTGCGGGACTTTGAAGGGAGAAGTTGACATGGCGCTCGCGATCTCTCAAATTGAAGCGATTGCCCAGCAAGTCTACCGGCAATTTCCCGACGTCAAAGGCGCGCTGCCGACTGTTGCGAAGCACCCCCTGGAGGTGCAGAACCAGCCGGCGGCCAAAGCCTCGAAACCCCCAGGGGGCGCTGCGCGAACGTCCGGCGCGCAAGCCCCGCTCTTCTTGTTGACCTTCAAAGGCCGGGGCCAGGGGCCGGGCGGCCGCAGCATCGTCCGCATTGTCCGTGTCATCGCCGACGAACGCGGCAAAGTCCTCAAAATCAGCACTTCCAAATAACGCTCAGGAGAAGAAGAGATGTTTCATACTGTTAATCGCCGCCCTCTGCAACAGCACTGGCTCGACACGCTCAGTCTGGAATACTGGCGTCAGGTAATCCGCCTGACTCGTGCGCTGAGCCGCGTGCAGGATCAGATCGCAGAGTGGAAAGCCTACCTCCTGCCTCTCCGTGACTGGCTATGGTTGCCGCTCATCTCGGGGATGGTAGGCGTCCTCCTGGGATTGGTCTTTACTACCATCATCCCGATCATCTAATCCGCCTCGCCTGGCTCTACCACTGTATCCCCTCGCCGCGCCCCCGCCCATGGAAGCATCCCTCTAAGCCTATTTTCCGCACCCAGAAAATCGCTTTGTTCGGACGGCAGTCCCAAAGGGATGCTTCGCGATTGTACTACCGTCCGGGCCAGCCGCAGTGCAACTGCGGCTGAAACTGCTTCTCCCCTTCGGGGAAACCGGGTTTCTTACTCTTTGCCGCTAACACCTTTACGTGTGCGCGCTTGGCAAGAATTTCTGTCAACGAATGCTCAACCGCTTCGCGTAAACGCTTGACGGCGGCTACGGGGTATTCGTTTACGCGAAGCGGTTGCCTCATTCGTTGACAGGTGGAATACCTGCCCGTCCAGAGTCCCGCCGGGAAAGTCGTGTGACACGTTTTGCGTGCACACACCCATACAGACCAGGTGCATTTACGGGGCATTTGGTGTAAGATAGTCGTGCGTCGCCGACAGTTGCTCGACGATGTCATGCGGCCATGCTACATTTTTCCATAACCTGTGCTCAACCCATTTCGGCCGCCAGAGCGCCAACACGCGCTAGGCGCACGCCGTAAGCAGGATCGTATTTGTGGGCGCCAGTCCTCCAGTCTCCTTTTTGCCCATGTCACGCCGGGATTTTGCCCTGGTCCTCGGGTTGGCCTCTGCCGCATCTCTGCTGGGCGGCCTCCTGTTCGGCATCAACGCCGGCCGCAACCTGTCCGAGATGTTCGCCCCTCCCACGGCGACGCCCTCGCCGACGCCGACGCCGACGCCGACGCCGATCAACCGGGTCTCCATCCTGTTCCTCGGCGTAGATTCTCGCGTCAGCCCCCAACCCAAACTCGAACTCTGCTGGGTGCTCACCTTCGAGCCAGGGACGCACGAGTATTTCCTGGCAGGTTTTTCGCCGACCACGCCGGTACAACTCAGCCCTGCCGATCCGGTCCAGACGCTCCAGGAAATCTATGCGAACGATCAGTATCTCCAGACCGGCCAGAGCCGGTTCACCCGCAAGGCGGTGCAGATCATCTCACCCGGCATCGTCCTCCCTCAAGCCGAGATTGTGTTTGACCGCGAAATAGCGGCCGAGGCCATCAACCTGCTGGGCGGCATCAAGATAGAGGGTCAGACGTTAGATGGCCCAACGCTATTAGCCTTGCACGATTTCATCGCCTCGGACGACGCCGGTGCGCGCCTGGCTTTCCAGCGCACGGTTGTCGAAGCCATCGCCGCTGCCGCGCAGCAGAAGAACTGGTCCGAGCCAGCGGTGCAGGCCTTCGTGGGATTGGTGGAGAAATGGAACCCCGACGCGGCTTATCTCCAAAGCCTGGCCGAGGCCGAACTGCCCCTCGCCGAGGCCGAGTTCTTTATTACGGTGGCGCCGCTCGCCGGGCCAGCGACCCCGCAACCGTGATTGACCCCCATGGATAAAGTCCGGGCTGAACACGCCTTTCTGGATTTGAGCGACTACGCCCGCCCGGCGGCGCGCTGGCTCGTGCGCCGGTTGCTGCCCACGCGCGTCACGCCTATCCACGTGACGCTTGCCTTTACTGGCGTGGGCCTGGCTGCTGCGCTTCTGCTGGCTGCTCACCGCTGGCTGCTGCTGGCCGGGGGTTTGCTCCTGCTGAAAAGCCTGCTCGACGCCGCCGATGGCGCCCTGGCGCGCGCGCGCCAGCATCCCTCGCGGGTGGGTCGCTTTCTCGATTCGGTCTGCGACTTTGGGGTGATGGCGGCGATTTTCGGCGGCATCGCTTTCCGAGCCTGGGTGGAGAGCGGTCAGGCTTATCACTGGGGAGTAGCCGCCGCCGCGTTGCTCTGCGCCACGCTGCAAGGTTCTGTCTACAGTTATTACTACGTCCGCTATCGCGAGGAGACCGGCGGCGATCAGACCAGCCGCGTGGACGAGTCCGCGCCTGGCGGGTATGCCTGGGATCACCCGGGCCTCTTGCGCCTCCTCTATGCGCTTTACCAGTTGATCTACGGCTGGCAGGACCGGTTGATGGCGCGCCTTGACCGTTGGGCCGCGCCCGCTGGGAATCGACTCACGCCCCCATTCCTCACCTTCGTCAGCGCGCTCGGCCTCGGCGCCCAACTGGCCGTAATTGCCCTGAGCGCGGCCATGGGGCAGCCGGCCTGGGCGCCCTGGTTATTTGTGACGTTGTTCAACGTGTACTGGCTGCTCGTCATCGCCGTCCGCCGCCTGAGCCGCCAATATTAACGAGGAGTACCCCATGTCCCTCCTGACCCGCGACCAAATCCAGGAACGTCTGGCCAGCCTGCCCGGCTGGGAAATTCGCGAGGGGCTGTTGACCAAGACCTACGGCGTACGCTCCTTTGCGCACGGCGTGCTCTTCGTCGGCGCCATCGCCCAACTCGCCGAGGCCGCCAACCACCATCCCGACGTCAGCCTGCACGGCTACAGCCGCGTCACGGTTTCGCTTTCCACCCACAGCGAAGGCGGGCTGACGGAGAAGGACTTCGCCCTCGCCGTGCAAATCGAGGCCCTGCCGCACAAGAAGCCCAAAGAGGCGGCGTAGAGTATCAGCCGATGAACGAGCGTCTTATTAGCCAGGTGCCGCTGTTCAGGACGCTGCCGGAGAACGAAATCCAGCGCCTGGCCGAAACGCTGCGGCTCCTCGAGACGCATCCCAATTCCGTCCTCTTTCGCGAGGGGGAATACGGGGATCGGTTTTACATCGTCCTCGCCGGCGAGATTGAGATCATCAAGGCCATGGACACCGCCGACGAACGCCGGCTGAGCCTGCGCGGCCCGGGCGAGTATATCGGCGAAATGAGCCTGCTCAATCGCGACGGCTTGCGGACGGCCAGCGCGCGCACGTACACGGCGACCCGGCTGCTGGAGATGACCCGCGCCGACTTTGACGCCCTGTTGAGCCGACAGCCCAGCCTGGCCTACGAAATGGTGCGCGTGCTCAGCCTGCGCTTGAGCGACGCGCACAACGCCAGCCTCCAGGACCTGCGCGAGAAAAACCGCCAGCTGACCGAGGCCTACGAGTCCCTGAAGGCCGCGCAGGCGCAGCTCGTCGAAAAAGAGAAACTGGAGCACGAATTGCGCATGGCGCGCGAGGTGCAGGCCAGCCTCCTGCCGCGCGTCATCCCTGCGCTGCCAGGCTGGGAATTCGCCACGCATTGGGAGCCAGCCCGTCGGGTGAGCGGCGACTTTTACGACTTCATCCCCCTGTCCCGGCCGGGATCCGCCGACGCCTGGGGCCTCGTCATCGCCGACGTGTCCGACAAGGGTATGCCGGCCGCGCTGTTCATGGCCGTCGCGCGCAGCATCGTCCGCGCCAGCGTAGCCGGCGCGCCCTCCCCCGCCGAGGCCATCACCCAGGCGAACCGGCTGATCTGGGCCGACGCGGCGCGCGGCATGTTCGTGACCCTGTTTTATGCCCAGCTCGATCCGGCCGCCGGCGACCTGACCTACGTGAACGCCGGGCACAACCCGCCCTGGCTGTATCGCGCCGAGACTGGTGAATGGGAGGAGCTGAGGCGCACCGGGATGGTGCTGGGCATGTTCGGCGCCCATGCGCTGACTGAGCGCGTCGTGCGCCTGCAGCGCGGGGATTTCGTCTTCATGTATACCGACGGCCTGACGGACGCGGCCAATGCTCAGGGAGAAAGGTTTGAGATCGAGCGGCTGGGCCAGGTCATGGACGCGCACCGCGGCGCGTCGGCCTCCAACCTGGTCGCGGCCCTTTACGAAGCCGTGAGCCGCTTCCGCGGCGGCAGCGCGCTCTTCGACGACATCACATTCATGATCGTCAAGCGCCTCGCCTGAAGACCCTAAGGGTCTCAAAGACCCTTAGGGTCTGACCTGACGGCGAGGGCGCTTGCCGGCGATTTGCCTGTTAAGACACTTTCCCTATAATTCTGACTGGAATTCGCTCGCCGTTTACCGAGGAGTAGCACCATGAACATCGCCGTCTCACAGCAGCCGGGCCGCGTGCCCGTCACCGTCTTCCGCATCACAGGTGAGATCAATACCAACACCTACGAACAACTCCAGGAGCAGGCCCGCCAGGCCTTCACGGCTGGCACGCGCAACCTGCTGCTTGACCTGAGCGAAGTGCCTTACGTCAGCAGCGCCGGGATTCGCGCCCTCAATAACATCTTCAACTTATTGCGGACCGAGGCGCCCGGCGAAAGCGCGGAGGCGATGAGCAAGGGCCTGCGGGATGGCACTTTCAAGTCGCCGCACCTCAAGCTGCTTAACCCCTCCGACATGGTGGTCAAGACGTTGAACATGGCGGGGGTGGACATGTTCCTGGAAATCCACTCGGACTTCGACGCCGCCATCGCTTCGTTCTGAAACCTGCCCGGCTCGACGCCGCCAGCAATACCCACGGCGCCACAGCCTCTTGTGCGCCGTAGGAGCGGGTTTTCCCCGCGATGGCGGCCGGCGAGGCCCGATCCGGTCGCGGCTACAAGCCGCTCCTACGATTTTGGAAAAGCCCTGATGGCCGAGGCCATTTCCCCTGGAACCGGCGCATCTCGCCTGCGCCAATTTCAGGCTGCCCTGCAAATTCAACCCGGCGAGGGCGCGCGCGTGGCGGTCATGATCCTCTACTCGGCGGCGGCTATCGGCGGCATCCTGACCGTCGGCGAAGCGGTAGCGGCAACGCTGTTTCTGAGCCAGCTGCCAGCCTCCGCCACGCCCTTTCTGTTTATTCTGCCAGCGCTGGCGGTTGTCCCCGCCCTCCTGCTGTACAACCGCGCCGCCGCCCGTTTCCGCCTCGACCGGGTCATCATCGGCTCAAATGCTCTGCTGCTGAGCGGCCTAGTCTTGTTTCGCTTCACACTGGCCATGCCTTTTGGCCGGAGTTTTGCGGTGCTGGCCGCGCTATACCTCTTCACTGAAGTATCCTACACCCTCGCCATCCTTCAGTTCTGGAGCCTGGCCGGGCAGGTCTTCAACCCGCGCGAGGCCAAGCGGCTGTTCGGCCTGATCGCCGTGGGCGGCACGTGCGCCAACATCGTCGCCGGCCTGACGCTTGGGACACTGGCCAGGCTGATCGGCGTCGAGAACCTGCTGTGGATCGTGGCGGCGGCCTTTGGCGTGTGCATGGGGTGCTCTTGGACGTTAAGGCCGCGGCCGGGCGAGACGGCCAGCGCCTCTGCGCCTGCTGCCGGACCCGGCGAAAAGCCTCGCAGCAATTTCCTCCAGGACTTGCGCGCCATTCGCCATTCGCCGTTATTGCTGGCTATCGGTTGTCTCACCGTGCTGGTGTCGCTGCTCATCAACATCGGCGCCTACGAGTTTTGCCTGTCCCTGCAAGCGAACTTCACCGGGCGCCCTGCCGACCTGGCCGCCTACCTGGGCGCGTTTTATTTCATTGGCGGCTTGGCCGGCTTTGTCATGCAATCCTACCTCACCGGGCGGGTGATGAATCGCTTCGGCGTCATCGCGGCGCTGGCCTTCTTCCCGCTTGGCATGGCCCTCGGCGCGGCCTTCAGCCTGCTCACGGGCGGCGGGCTGTGGGCGATGACGATCCTTCGCATCGTAGATCCAATCTTCCGCCGCACGATCAACAGCGCCACGCTCAACGTCCTCTACCTGCCCGCCCCGGCTGGCCTGCGCGAGCGGGCTAAGGAAGTCTTCGAGGGCCTGTACGCCGCAGCCTTCGGGGCGGCGGGCGTCATCTTTCTCCTCCTGCAGAATGTCCCGGCCTGGAATTTCCTTTACTACTCCGTCCCCCTGCTCTTCCTGGCCGCCGCCTGGCTGGCCCTGCTGCCCTGGGCGCGCCGCCAGTACACCCGCGCCCTCGCCGATAGCTTGAAGCGCCGTGTGCTGGATTTGGAAGGCGCGACGATTGACGTCTCCGACGAAACGACGGTGCAGGTGCTGATGGCGGCCCTGGGACATACTGACGAACTGCTCGTCCTGCACGCGCTGCAATTGATCGCCAGCGCGCCTGCCGTGAACTGGGCCCCCCGCCTCGCCTCCCTGCTCACCCACCCGTCGGCGGCGGTGCGCCTCCAGGCCCTGCGCTATCTCGGGCAGTCCGGTCGCCAGGTCTACGCCGAAAACGTCGCCCCTTTGCTCGCCGATCCTGAACCAGAGGTGCGGGCGGCCGCTATCGAAGCCTATTACGCGCTGGTCGAGGGGCCTGCCGCTGCGAGCCGTGTTGCGCCCCTCTCGCTCGACGCCCATTCACAAGTGCGCGGTGCAGTGGTGCTGGGGCTCCTCCGGCACGGCGATCAGGCCGGGCGCCTCGCCCTGCAGGAAATGCTGAAAAGCGGCGACCCGACGCTGCGGCAGGCGGGCGCGCGAGTCATCGGTCTGACCCCGACCGCGGAATTGCACGCCTGGCTCATACCGCTCTTCGACGACGCCGACCTCGGCGTCCGCCTGAGCGCCATCCGCGCAGCCCAGGGGCTGAACAGCCGTGATCTGCTTCCACCTCTCCTCCGACTGTTGAGCGACCAGCGGACTGCAGCCGCCGCCGCGGATGCTCTCGCCGCCTACACCATCCATATTGAGCCGGAACTCGGCGCCGCGCTGGAAGACCCACGCCTCCGCGAATATATTCCGCCCATCTTGCAGCGCCTGCGCACCCGGCAGGCGGCCGAGGTGCTCCTGGCGCATTTCCACTCGCCCGACGACGAACTGCGCGGGAAAATCTTTGAGGCGCTGGCCCGGCTGCAGGCTGAGGGGGTCGAGGTGAATCTGGCAACGGCGCGCCTGCGCGAGGCGCTCATCGGCGAGCTCCGCCGGAGCTACCAGTGGATTATCGTGCGCGAAGATTTGAGAGAAGAGGGGCTGGACGCCCTGCTCGCCGACGCACTCCAGGCGCGGCTGGGTCGAGCGCTTGACCGGGCCTTTTTCCTGCTCAACCTGCTGGCCCCGGCTCATACCCGGCAGGTCCAGCGCGTGCGCCAGATTTTAGAGACCGCGCCAGGTAGTCAACGCGCCCTGGCCGTAGAATTGCTCGACACGCTGGGTGTTGCCGACCGGCAGGTGAAGGAACTGCTGCTGCCGCTGATCGAGGCGCCGGTGGAGCGCCTGCTGGAGATTGCCCGCGCGCACTTCGGCCTCGAACGCCGTTCGATGCCGGACCGGCTCAGGGAACTGGCGCAAGGCCCCGACGATTGGCTGCGCATCTGCGCCATCCATCGCATCGGCGTCTTACAGCGCGCTGAACTGTCTGAGAATGTGCTGGCCACCCTCGACACCGACGACGCGCTTCTCCGTGAAACTGCTCTCGCCGCCGCGCGCTCGTTCCTTGACCCACAGCGCTACGCCGAGGCGTTGCAAGCCCATGCCGCCGACCACCGCTTTCCAGTCGTGCAGCGCTACGCTCAGGCACAATTACAAATTACCAATTACGGATAAGCGATAAGCCTCGCTTTCATCCTCGCAGACCCCATGCCTCTCTCCACTATCGAGCGCGTCCTGTTTCTGAAAGGCGCCGAGTTGTTCAACCAGATCGCCAGCGAAGATTTAGTCCCCGTGGCGCTCGTTGCACAGGAAGTCCAGTTCCGCGCGGGCGAGACGCTGCTCCGGCAGGGCGACCCGGGCGACTGTCTCTACATCATCGTGGATGGCGAGGCCAGCATCAACCTCCGCGGTATTGGCCCGGTCGCGACACGCCAGGCCAGGAGCAGCCTGGGCGAGATGGGTATTCTCTCGCGCCAGCCGCGCTCGGCAGACTGTGTCGCCCTCACCGACCTGACGGCCCTCAAAATTGACCAGGATGACTTTTGGGAATTGCTGGCCGAAAAGCCGCCGCTGGCGCTGGGGGTGATCCGCGCCCTGTCCCAGCGCCTCGACGAAGCGGTAGCGAATCTGCAAAAATTGAGTCAGCAATCAGGGGAAGGCTAGCAGAGACGTTCCGATGGAACGTCTCTGTGTGGAACGTGCCCGGTGGAACGTCTTCCGCCGGAACGTCTCCCACAAGGCCCCTTCACAACGTCGCCTTATACATGCCCCCGTCAAATCCCAGCATCACGCCGGTGAGGAATGGCGCGGCGGGCGAGCACAGGAAGACCGCCGCCCGCGCGAACTCCTCGACGGTCCCCAGCCGCCCCAGCGGCGACTCCTCGGCCTGCCTGACCATCTCATAATCCACCGTCGTGCCGTTGCGCCGGGCGCGCTCGGCCAGGATTTCCATCACCCGCTCTGTCTTGGTCCAGGCCGGCAGGATGCTGTTGACCCGGATGCCCTCCGGCCCCAGCTCCATCGCCAGCGTCTTCGTCAGGCCGACGACGGCCAGCCGCAAGGCGTTGGCGAGGACCATGTTGGGGACGGGCTGGCGCGCCGAGTTAGAAGTAAAGGTAAGGATGGAAGGCGTGTCCGACAGGCGCAGCGACGGCAGGGCGGCGCGGATCAGCCGGACGACGCTAAGCAGGGTCGTGTCCACCGCCGCGCGCCATGTGTCCAGGTCGTGATCCACAAAGCGCCCGGTCGGCGGGCCGCCGCAATTGGTGACCAGGATGTCCAGGCGTCCAAAGCGCATCGTCGCCTGCTCGATCAGCCGCTGCACATCTTCGTCTCGCGTCAGGTCGGCCTCGACGACCATCGTCCCCGTCTGCCCCTTCATCTCCAGGAAGATGGCTTCCTGTGTCCTGACCAGCGTTTTCGCGTCCCGGCTGCACATGACGACGGTTGCGCCCTCACGGGCCAGTTCGCGCGCCGTCGCCGCGCCCAGGCCCCGGCTGGCCCCGGCCACCAGCGCCACTTTATCCCTCAAGCCTAGATCCATTTCACCGCCCCATCTCGGCGTAAGTCCGCGCGATTTTTTGCAGCGCAATCACAAAGGCGGCCGTGCGAAAGTCGCCGATGGCGCCGTCGCGGTGAAGCACCTCGCTGATTTCCTGGTAAGCCGTGCGCATCGTATCGTCCAGGCCCGAGCGCACCAGGTCGAGTTCGTCTGCTCCAGTGCCCAGCTCCGCGCGAATCTCGTCCGGCACCTTCTTACCCGTCATGACCTCCAGCGCGTGGACGATGCGCTGGCCCTTGAGTTCGTCCAGCCGCCGGTCCATGCGGCCAAAGCGGATGTGCGACAGATTCTTGATCCATTCGAAGTAGGAGACGACGACCCCGCCCGCGTTGACGAAGACGTCCGGCAGGATCACGACGCCGCGCGCCCGCAGCTGCTCGTCCGCGTCAAACGTCAGCGGCCCGTTCGCCGCCTCGACGACCAGCGGGGCTTTGATCTGGTCGGCGTTGTCGCCCGTAATCTGGCCCTCCATCGCCGCCGGAATCAGGATGTCGCATTCGCGCTCCAGGCAGGCCAGGCCGTTCGGCTCGTAGGCCGCGTCGGGAAAGCCCTTGACGCCGCCGGTTTCGTTCATATACCGGCGCACGGACTCGACGGACAAGCCAGCCGGGTTGACGAGCGCGCCATCCCACTCGACGATGGCGGTGATGATCGCCCCGTCTTCCTCCGAGAGGAATTTCGCGGCGTGATAGCCCACGTTCCCCAGCCCCTGGATGACGACCTTCTTGCCCTCCAGCGAGCCGGACAGTCGAAGATCCCCTTCAGGGGGGTGGGCCAGTCGCACATCCTCCGGGTGGCGAAAGAACTCGCGCAAGACGTACTGCGCGCCGCGCCCGGTCGCCTCCACCCGCCCATTGATGCCGCCGGCCGTCAGCGGCTTGCCGGTGACGCAGGCGAGGTGGTCAATCTCGTGCGGGCGCAGGTTCTTGTACACGTCCGCAATCCAGGCCATCTCGCGCGGGCCGGTGCCCAGGTCGGGCGCGGGCACGTTGCCGCCGGGGCTGATGTAACCTCGCTCGATCAACTCCCGCGCAAAGCGCCGCGTGATAGTCTCGAGGTCGTCCACGCTGTATCGGCGCGGGTCAATCGCCAGCGCCCCCTTGGCGCCGCCGAACGGCACATCCACGATGGCGCATTTGTAGGTCATAAGCGCGGCCAGCGCCTCCACTTCATCCTGGTCCACGTGAGGCGCGTAGCGGATGCCGCCTTTCGCGGGCAGCCGGTGGACGCTGTGGATGGCGCGCCAGCCCATGAAATTGTGATACTCGCCGTCGCTTAACTTCACCGGGAAGCGCACCTGATAGACGGCGTGGCAATCGCGCATCTGCTCGACCAGGGCGGGCGGCAGTTTGAGATGCGCCGCCGCCCGGTCCACCATTTTGCCGACGCTCTGGCTGAACGTGAGTTGAGTAGTCGGCGCACCCCCGTGCGTTGAGGCGGATTGACTCATCGTTGACCTCGCCGAGGAGACGCACTGGCGTGCGTCACTACAAACAGCGGCGCTAATCTCCGAACTTAATCCCCTGCGCCAGGGGCAGCTCCTTCGACCAGTTAATCACGTTCGACTGGCGGCGCATGTAACCCTTCCAGACATCCGAGCCGGACTCGCGCCCGCCGCCGGTTTCCTTCTCGCCGCCGAAGCCCAGGCCAATCTCCGCGCCGCTCGTGCCGACGTTGACGTTCGCCATCCCGCAGTCCGAGCCAGCCGCCGACAGGAACTGCTCGGCCTTGAGCAGGTTCGTGGTGAAGATAGCCGACGACAACCCCTGCGGCACGTCGTTGTGAGTGGCGATAGCCTCGTCGAGGTCTTCGTATTCCATCAGGTAAAGAATCGGCGCAAAGGTTTCTTCACAGACGATAGGCGCTTGCTTCTTCATCTTGACGATGGTCGGCTCGACAAAGCAAGTCCCGTTCTCTGGCAGGCGGCGCCCGCCCGTGAGGATCTCGCCGCCCTGCTGCTTGATCGTCTCCAGCGCGGCGAACATATCCTCCACGGCCTTCTCGTTAACCAATGGTCCCATCAAAACGCCATCGTCCAGGGGATTGCCGATCGTGACCTGCTTGTACGCCCTCACCAGCCGCTGAGTCAAATCGGCGGCGATGGATTTATGCATGACGATGCGGCGGGTGGAGGTGCAGCGCTGGCCGGCCGTGCCGACGGCGCCGAACACGATGGCGCGCACGGCCAGGTTGAGGTCGGCGTCCTCGGCGACGACGATGCCGTTGTTGCCGCCCAATTCGAGGATCGTGCGCCCCAACCGGCGCGCGACAGTCTCGGCCACATGTCGTCCCATGCTCACCGATCCGGTGAAGGAGATCAGCGGGAGG
>DAOTXG010000515.1:0-7079 GCA_034435515.1 Anaerolineales bacterium | reverse complement strand
GGACCTCGGCCTCGAACTCGCGCACGAACGGGAACTTGGCGAGGTATAACGTCCACGCCGCCTGCCATTCTGCGCCCGCCCGGAGCGCGTAGGCTTCGCCCTCCATCTGCACCCCGGCGATTTCCCTCCACGACCAGGTCGCATTTTGAATCGTGACCGCCGCCAGCCGATTGGCCTGCAGGTTCTGGCTGTGGCGGCTCTTCGGGCCGGAGACCCAATAGAGATTCAAATCGGCGTCCTCGGCGAAGAACAGGCTGGCCGCCATCGGCTGCCCCGCGGGACTCACGGTGGCGAGCGTCAGCGTCGAGTGCAGGGCGAGGAAATTTCTGATTTTTGATTTGAGAGGGCTGATTGACTCATGCGCAGATGAACTGGCCATGTGTCATTCCTTACTTTACCCCCCAGTGTATCGCCATCGTCCCGAACATCAAGCGCTTGAACCTCACTTCCGTGAAACCGGCTTCTGCCATGCGGGCGGCGAGTTTTTCGGCGGGCAGGAAGTTCTCGGTCGAGTCGGGCAAGTAGGTGTAGGCGTCCGAAGCCCCGGCGATCCACCGGCCCAAAGTCGGGATGACGGTGTGCAAGTGGAAGTCAATGAGTGGGCGCAGGAGATTGTCAGGCGGCGGGGTGGTATCGAGGCAGACCACGCGGCCCCCGGGCCTCAGCACGCGGTGTTGCTCAGACCAGGCGCGGCGCACGTCAATCACGTTCCGCATGAGATAACCGGAAACCACCGCGTCGAAAGTATTATCCGGGAACGGCAGGTTAAGCGCATCCGTCCCCGCCCAGCGGACGAGATGCCCGCCGGAGCGCCGCTGCCCGACGCGCATCATCTCGACCGTGAAGTCGCCGCCGACAGCGTGCAAGATGGGGTCGCGCTGCAGCGCCTCGAGCGCCAGGTCGCCGGTGCCGGCGCCCAGGTCGAGCAGCCAGCCATTGCGCGGCAACCGCGCCAGGTTAATCACCTGCCAGCGCCAGCCCACGTCCTGCCCCAGCGTCATCAAGCGGTTCATCAAGTCGTAGCGCCGCGCGATGCGGGCGAACATGTTCTGAACCGCTTCGCGGCGCGCGCGTTCCGAGCCGGCGAGGTGGGTCATGACGCAGAGGCTTCGCAGCGGTCGCGGATAGAGCGCAGAATGTCGCCTTGAATGTCGCGCATCAGAAAATCCGTCCACAAACTGCCATAGGCGTTGAAAGAGGTGGCGAGGCGGTAGGTACTGTAGAGATGCAGGCGCACCCGGCCATCGCCAAGCGGTTCGATGAAGTAACGGTCGTCCACCATTCCAAAATGCGGGCCGTCGATATCGTGCAGAGGCAGCCTGGCGTCGTGAATAGAGCGGGTATCCGCAGTCAATTGGACGGTGAAGCCCACGTTGGGCTGCCACTCGGTGATGAGGCCATCAAAGGCGAGGCCGTATTCCCAATGTCCCCGCCGCGTACAGCCCACACCTTCACACTCAAGCGTGGCTTCCAGCGGGCGCGGCAGGCCCGCCCGGTGAAAGAAGCTTTCGCGCATTTCGGCGGGCGCAAAAGGCGGAACCCGGATAATGTTTCGCCACACCGTTTCGGCGCTGGCGTTGACGACGAGGGTGGAGTGAACGGTATGCAACGAGTCGGGCGGCGGGAAACGGCGCTCAAGGGGAGTGACGAGATAGGGCGAGAACAGCAGCGCCAGCAAGAGGTTGACGCACGGCATGGGGATGCCCGGCCCACGTTCGTCGATGCCCGGCCCACGTTCGTCGGACTGATCGAAGACGTGAAACAGCACCGTCATGGTCACCCCGCCCACGGAGGACATGACGGCCAGAATGGGCGCGGCCATGACGAGGCAGATCCACGCCTCCCAGGTGAAAATCGCCGCCAGCGTCACAAACAGGGCGCAGGACAGCCAGGGCATAAAGCCGGCGTAGAACCACGAGCGGCGATAGTGCGCCGGGGCGAAGAACACCGTGAGCGCGCCCAGCGCGAATGGCGTCAGGCACAAAAAGCCCGCCGACAGCGTGCCGAAGACCGCCGACAGCTCCTGGAGGCCAAAGGCCGCGCGCGTCGTCAAGCCATAAGCGACGCCGGCGCCGAGGCCGACGAGGACAGAGGTCGCCGGGCTGTAGAGGATAGACTTAAGCCGTTCCATGCGGCCTGCTCAGGTAGCAAATTCCCACGGGCATAATCTGCGCTCCAGCCAGTCTACGGCGAAGTATAACCCCAAGCCGAGCAGCGCCATCGCCACAATGCCCGCGTACATGGCCGGGTAGTTGAAGAAGGTGCTGCCCTGCAGAAAGATATAGTAACCGAGGCCCTTCTGCGTGGCGTACAACTCGGCGACGTAGAGCACGGCAACGGCGGTGCCGACCGAGAGGCGGAGCGCGGTGAGCACGGCCGGCAGGCTGGCCGGCAGATAGACGAAGAAAAACAACGCCCGCCGCCCCGCGCCGAGCGAGCGGACGGACTGGATCAACTCCGGGCGCAGGTTGGCGGCGGCGTCGCGGACGAGGACGAGAATCTGAAAAAAGAGGATGAGCGTAATGACGACGATCTTGGCCAGGTCGCCCACGCCGAAGAAGAGGACGACCACCGGGACGAAAACGACCTTCGGGACCGGGTGAGTCAAATAGAGCAGCGGCGAGAAGAAGCGATTGAGGGTCTGGCTCTGCCCCATCGCCAACCCGGCGGGCACGGCGAGCGCCACCGAGAGCATCATGCTGGCGACGACGCGCCACAGACTGACGACGAAGTGCCCGCCGAGGTCCCTGGGGAATTGCGCGAAGAAGACGGGAAACACCGCGAGCGGGCCGGGCAGGATGTCCGTGCGCGCGCGCAGAGGGAGGACGCCAGCGCCGACAATCCAGGCCAGCCCCTGCCACGCGGCGAGGAGAAGCACAAAGGCCCAGAGGAGGGAACGGCGGCTCACCCGCGTCCCCCGGCCACCTCTCCCGGCGCGGCATGGGGATGCCGCTGCCACGCCGGAGGAGAGGAAAGAGGTGCAGCCCGCTGTCGCGCCAGGCGGGCGCGCAAAAGATGGCAAGTGTCCTGGTAGGCGGCTGAGCCCCGGTAGTCTGACGCGCCCGCCCCCGGATTCTCTATCGTCTCAATCTCCCTCCCCAGCAGCAGTATTTTTTGCCCGAGGAAAGCCGCCTCCTCTATCGAATGTGTGACGATGAGGGTCGTGAGCCGCTGCTCGGCGCGGAGCTCCCACGTGAGGTTTTGCAGGCTGTCACGGGTCGGCGCGTCCAGCGAGGCGAAAGGTTCATCCATCAGGAGCACATCCGGATTGAGGGCCAGCGTGCGCGCGATGGCCGCCCGCTGGCGCTGGCCGCCCGAAAGTTGCGCGGGGTAGTGATGCCGCACGGGGCTGAGGCCGAGGCGCGCCAGCCAGTGCTCGGTAATCGCGCGCTTGTCGGCCGGCCGATAGTCGGGCGGCGTGTGTCGCCCATCCGGGCCGTAGAAATCGTAGATGCGCAGGCCCAGGCTGACGTTCTGTTCACAGGTGGCCCAGGGCAGGAGGCCGAAGTCCTGTAGGATCAATCCCGTGAGCGGGCGAGGCCGCGTGATGACCTGGCCGGCGATGATCACCTGGCCGACCGTCGGCTGCCGCAGACCGGCAAGGAGATACAGGAGCGTGGACTTGCCGCATCCCGACGAGCCGAGGATCGCCCAAGCCTCCCCCGCCTTCGCCGACCAGTTGAAATCCTGGAACAGGGTTGGGCCGTTGGGATAGGCGAAGGTGAGGGAGCGGACTTCGATCATTCGCGCTATACTAAGCCAGTTTTCCGCAGTTTCAGCCGCAGTTGCACTGCCGTCCGAACAAAGCGATTTTCTGGGTGCGGAAAACAGGCTAAGGCAAGAACGAGGGGTTCACCGAGGCGGCGTACGATACATCTACTGTCACCAACCCCTTGGCTTTGGCCCAGTCGTTCACATCCTTGAACTGCGTCTCGGCCGGCACAGACTTGGCCGGATAGTCCGGCAGCGTATATTTGCCGATGAGCGCCTCGGAGAGCAGTTGGTTCTTCAGCAAGATGTCGTTCCACCGGGTCTTGTCGGCGTTGATCTCGGCCACGGCCTTTTCGTACGCGGCGAGGAAGCCCTTGACCGCTTCCGGATGGGCCTTGACGAACGCCGCGCTGAACGAGAAGACGCTATTGCCAAATTCGGGATGCTTCGTGTCGTCCACGATGACCTGCGCGCCGCCGGCCAGGGCCGCCATGGCCGCCGGATCGGGGATGGCGGCGGCCTTCACCGTACCGTCGCCCAGGGCCGCCAGGCGGTCGCCGATCTTGGGGATGGCGACGGTTTTAATGTCGGTGGCAGCCAGACCTTCGGCCTGGAGCAGGCGGTCAGTGACGTACTCGATGACGGTGCCTTGTGAGATGGCGATCTCGACGCCCTTGAGGCCGTTGACATCTGTGATGCCGGAGTCTTTACCGGCGAGGATGCGATACTGGGGGTAGGCACTGGTGGCCGTGCGGGCAAAGCGGACAATGACGATGTTGACCTGGTCTTTGTTGTAGAACAGGGTCGAGACCAGGTCGTTGATCATCGCGTCAATCTGGCCGCCCTGCATGAGCTGGTCGCGCTCGGCGGCGGAGGCGGTCGGGACAAACTCGACCTTCACATTCTGCTCGGCGAAGTAGCCTTTGGCCTCGGCGACGTAGAGCGGGAGGCCGTCGAGAATGGGCAACATGCCGATTTTGACAGTGACCGGGGCGGCCGTCGGTGAAACCGGCGCTGCGCCCCCGCAGGCGGCGAGCAAGAGCGCGAGGGCCGCAAACAGGCTGGCATTGAGGTAAAACGGTTTCTTCATTACTCCTTACTCCTTATTATTTGATGCGTAGACCCGCCGGACCTTGAAGACCCGGCCGGCCTGGTTTTACCGGATGAACGCGCGCACAACCAGATCGCCGATGAGGCCGAGCAGGAAGAGCAGGCCGAAGCGGCGGTTGTGCACGAATGAATTGAGACGAGTTGTGCGCAATACGCAATACGAATCCTATCACTTCACACGCCAAACGACCAGAACTATTCAAGTCTCGTCTGGTTAAGCCAACCATAAGGCTACGACCGCCGCCATAAAGAGGGTGAGGCTAATGTAGCCGTTGACGTTAAAGAACGCCATATCCACTTTTGAGAGATCATCCGGCTTGACCAGCGAATGTTCCCAGACAAAGAGCGCGGCGATAGCGGCCAAGCCAACCCAGAACGGCCAGCCCAGCCCGAACCAAACGCCGACCGCGCCGAGCAGCAGCACGGTGAGCGCATGGCAGACCTGCGCCAGCCGGAGCGCGAAGGCTACTCCAAAGCGGACAGGAATGGAATGGAGTCCTTCGCGCCGGTCGAAATCCACATCCTGACAGGCATAAATGAGGTCGAAGCCTCCAATCCACACGGTGAGCGCGGCCAGCAAAAGCCAGGCCGGAATGTCGGAGTATTCCCAGAAGGTGCCTGTGACGGCGACCCACGCCCCAGCGGGCGCCAGGCCGTCGGTGAAGCCGAGGATGAAATGCGAGAGCCAGGTGAAGCGCTTGGTGTAGGCATAGCCCACGAGAAACACCAGCGCGCCCGGAAACAGGTAGAACGCCACCGGGTTTAATTGCCACGCGGCAGTCCCCAGAACGACGAGCGAGACGGCTGCGCCCAGCGCCACGGCCGGCGCTGAAATCCGCCCGGCCTGGATCGGCCGGTTGGCGGTGCGCGGGTTGCGCGCGTCAATGTAGCGGTCAATCAGCCGGTTGAGGCTCATGCCCGCCGTGCGCGCCGCGGCCATCGCCGCCGTAACCCAGCCGAAAACCCACCAACCCGGCCAGCCGCCCGCCGCGAACACCATGCCCAGGTACGCGAACGGCAGCGCGAACACGGTGTGCTCGAACTTGATCATTTCGAGGAAGAGGCGGGAGCGGGCGAGCATAATATCAATAGAACTTCAACGTCATCCGATCAACCCCTGCGCCTTCAAACGACATGCTCATAGCGAGTTTCAATGAACATCCTCTAACCTGCTTTTCCAGACATGTCACAATCTCACGGGATTATAGCCCGAGTTTCTCCCACTTCTCGTCTACACGCTTTTTAATCTCGTCGCTCATGCGGATGACGGTCGGCCAGCCGCGCGTGTAGCCCTCGTCCGGGCCTTTGGCGGTCGCGTCCACGCCGATCTTGCCGCCGAAGGAATGGCGGTACGAGGCGTGGTCGAGGTGATCCACCGGGCCTTCGACGACGACGATATCTCTCGCCCAATCCACGTTGCCAAGCGCCTGCCAGGCCACCTGCGAAAGATTGTGAACGTCCACCCACTCGTCCACGACGAGGATCGCCTTGGCCAGCATGAGCAGCCCCAGGCCCCAGATGCCGAACATGACTTTACGCGCGTGGCCGGGATAGCGCTTCTTGATCTTGACGATGACGAGGTTGTGAAACACGCCCTCCGGCGGCATGTGATAGTCCAGCACTTCGGGCAGGAAGAGGCGCAGCAGGGGCAGAAACAGCCGCTCGGTCGCGCGGCCCATGTAGACGTCCTCGACGGGGGGCACGCCGACTATTGTCGTCGGATAAATCGGCTGCTGGCGGTGCGTGATGGCGGTAACGTGAAAGACGGGGAACGGCTCGACCGGGGTATAGTAACCCGTGTGGTCGCCGAATGGCCCCTCCGGGGCGTGCTCGTCGGGGTCCACGTAACCCTCGATCACAATTTCCGCCTGGGCAGGAACTTCGAGCGGCTGACTCACGCACTTCACAAACTCGACCGGCTTGCCGCGCAGCCAACCCGCGAGCAGGTATTCGTCAATATTGGGCGGCAGAGGCGCCGAGGCGCACCACATCGAAGCCGGGTCGCCGCCGAGGACAATGGCCGCGGGAATCTTCGGCTGGTTCGCCTCGTGGGCCTTGCGCTCGTGCTCTGCGCCGCCTTTGTGACGCTGCCAGTGGACGATGAGGCGCCGGTCGTCCAAGATTTGCACGCGGTACATCCCCACGTTGCGCGCCCGGCTGACCGGGTCGCGGGTGATGACCTGCATGAGCGTTATGAACCGCCCGCCATCTTCCGGCCAGCACTTGAGCACCGGAAACATATTCACGCTCGGACTCTC
>DAOTXG010000514.1:0-4873 GCA_034435515.1 Anaerolineales bacterium | reverse complement strand
TGTTGCTGGATGAAATTGACTCCTTCATCACCCTCCCGGTGCCAAAAATTCACTTTGTAACCGTCGTCAGTGGCGCGCTTAAGAATCAATGGGGCTGCATCCCGGATAATATGCGCATCCGGCTGCACCCCATCTTTACGGAAGGCATATACGCGCTTAACAGGGTGCTCCGCCCTAAGTTAGTATTGGCTGATGCTACCTATATGCTTAACCGCAGCGGCCCTATGCACGGCGACCCTATCGAGGCTAATCTTCTGCTTGCCGCTGATGATGTGGTGGCGCATGATTTAGCCATGTGTGACTTGATGGGCATCCCCATACAACAAGTTTCTCATTTGCATTATGCCTCTCGGTTAAGTGGCATCAACGGTCTGTCTGAGATACGTCTTAATATGATGCCAGCTCAACTCCGCCCACGCGCTTTCTACCTCAAGCGCACCTTGCGAAATTACGTTGTGGTATTTGCCTTTGATCGCCCTTGGGCGATCAAGCTCTTGTGGGATTCCAAAGCGGGCGATTTTATACATAAGGTGCTGTATGCCGTATCAGGTAACCTTGTGGCTCAGGATGTAGCGCGTACTGCTGCAACGACGCCGACCGCTAAGTAACGCTGTGTTCCGTCCAGTAGGAGTGCTTCTATCCGATATGACAGCGAACCCAAGCCAGGCATGGCGCGACAAGCACGCTCAAATGGCCTATTTTGATTCGATAGGCGCAAGTGAACTGGAGATTACCCGACCTCACAACTGCGGGCAGGTCTACAACTTCCTTCTGCAAACCAAAATTGACACGGTGCTAACGCTGTACGCTCAACCCCTGGCCGGGTACCGGGCCCTGGATGTGTGTTGCGGCTCGGGCATGGACGCCGAGTTCCTGTATCGAGCTGGGGCGCGTGTGGTGGGTGTGGATATCTCATTCGGCGCGCTGCGCGGGGCGCAGGAACGTGCCCGACGCTATGACCTGCAATATGACCTGATAGTCGCCGATGCTGAAAGCCTCCCTTTCCGCGATAGGGCGTTTGATCTCACTTTTGTTCACGATGGCCTGCACCATTTGAGCGACCCCCAGGCTGGCCTGTCAGAAATGCTGCGGGTGGCAGATAAGGCAGCCTTGATCACCGAACCGGCCCGCGCGCTGGCGACGGCGGTGGGTGTTCAAATGGGGATAGCCGAGGCGGTGGAAGAAAGCGGCAACCGTGTGTATCGCTTCACCGAAGGGGAGTTACGCCAGGCATTCGCTGCCGCTGGTTACAGTCAATCACGTTTCGCCCGCTATGCGATGTTTTATCGGCAGTCACCACTGCCCATTTTTCGCTTGTTCGAGAGCGCCCCTGCCTTCGCCATTTTTCGCGGGCTATATTGGCTGCTCAATCTGCTGGTCGGGCGGTGGGGCAATAAAATGGCGGCGGTTACCGAACGATTTTGATTTACGGGTCAGACCGGACGGGTCTCGAAGACCCGTCCGGTCTTCAGCGAATGCGATGAGAAGCAATGAGAAGCGATTAGTCAGCCAGCATTATCAGGTAACGGGTCTGACGAAGGCTATTCTTGACCGCTTCTATGACGGCTCGTTCGTCAACGGGACGGCGCGTTTTTATGATCTCATTCGGGGGGCGGAGATCGGCAGCGGCTTGTTTCTAGATTTGGGCTGTGGAACTGGCCAGACCGAGAAAGACGCCGACCGAGATCTTAGCCGCCTGCCCTGTCGGCGCGTGGGCCTGGATGTAGATGCTGACCTCGCCCACAACCCTGTGCTCGACGCCAGGGCGCTCGGCGCCGCCGAAAGCATCCCGTTTGCAGATAACAGCTTCTTGTTAGTATTAGCCGACTGCGTGATGGAGCATATTACCCATCCCGAGGCCGTCACGCGCGAAGTGCATCGGGTGCTCAAGCCGGGCGGTTATTTCTTCTTTCGCACCGGCAACCTGTACCACTACTCGATGATCGCCTCGCAGCTGACGCCTCACGTGTGGCACAAACGGTTTGTCCGCAAGATTACCCGGACGGAGGGTGATCTGCACGAGCCATATCCCACGGTCTATCGCTTCAATACACGGCGGCGCATGGCATCGTGCCTGTCGGCGGCTGGCTTCAGCCACATCACGCTCCGCGTGATTGAGTCTGAACCGTCTTATCTGGTCTTTCATTGGCTGCCTCTGCTTGTCGGCGTTGCCTATGAGCGTCTTGTCAACTCGGCGTCTATGTTTAGCTTTGCCCGTGCTGTCATCCTTGGCGCATGCCGCAAGTAGGTGACTTAGGATGCGTATTCTCCTGCATGACTATGGCGGTTACTCTTTCTCGGTTCAACTGGCGCGTGAACTGGCGCGGCGCGGTCATGATGTGCTTTATGTGTATGGCGAGTCGACCCAACGTGTAAAGCGCGGGTTGCTGGAAAAAACTCTTTCAGACCCTGGTAGTTTTGATATTCGAGGTATTGTCCTTTCTCGTCCGTTTCAGAGATACTCTCTTGTCAACCGGTTTTTCCAGGAGGAAGAATATGGTCGTTTGCTGGCATCCACAGTAGCCAATTTTCACCCAGACGTAGTATTATCTGCCAACAGCCCTCTTAGTGTTCAAGCGATTGTTGTTAGACGCTGTAAAAAATATGGGGTTCGCTTCATCTTCTGGCTTCACGATGCTCTTGGGTTAGCCGCCTACAAAGTCTTAGAGAAGAGGACGCCGCTTCTATCTAATTCAATAGGCCGATACTATCTATGGCTGGAAAAATACCTGGTTAGGCGAAGTGACGCGGTGGTGCTGATCTCGGATAGTTTGAGGCCGCTCGTTGCGGATGAATGGGGTATCGGCGACGCCAAGCTCCGAGTGATACCGAATTGGGCTCCGTTGGGCGAGATGCCTGCGTATCCAAAGCAGAACGCGTGGGGAGTGCAATATGGAGTGGCAGATAAATTCTGCTTCCTTTATTCCGGGGTTTTGGGGATGAAACATGATCCTGGGGTCATTCTGAGTTTGGCTCACCATATGCGCTCTAATCAATCGGTGCGTATCGTCGTTGTTTCGGAGGGCCCGGGCGCTGATTGGTTGATTGTGCAGCGTGATAAGTTTCATCTGGACAATCTCCAGATTTATGAGTTCCAATCCTATTCGGACTATCCTCAAGTATTGGCGTCTTCGGACGTGCTGGTGGGAATATTGAATTCAGATGGCGCGCTCTATTCAGTGCCTTCGAAAGTTCTCACCTATCTTACGGTTGGGCGTCCCATACTGCTCGCGGTGCCACCGAGCAATCCAGCTGCCAAGATTGTTGCTGATAATCGGGCCGGTATTGTGGTGGATCCATCCGATCAGACGGCTTTTATTGCTGCGGCTGAAAGACTCCTGGGCGACCCATCTCTACGTGCGGAACTTGCTGCTAATGGCGTGGCGTATGCGAGCAAGACTTTCGATATTCAACGAATCGTGGGCGAGTTCGAGGCGATACTCCATGTGGCTTGTTCTAATGAGCAGCAGGGTATGGATATTGAGAGAACTATACCACGACAGTCGTGGGAGGCGTGACAATGAATCATTTAGCGCCCAAAGCGATAAAGCGAGTCTTGGATATAGTCGGGGCATCAATGATACTCATCGTCTCTGCTCCGATCATGCTTGTCATTTCAATCCTGATTAAGCTCGGCAGTCCGGGCCCCGTCATTTTTCGACGACAAATGGTAGGACAGTGGGGCAAACCATTCGAACAATTGAAATTTCGCACCATGGTTCATAATGCCCACCAGGTTCTGCTTGATAACCCTGAGTTGCTCAAACAGTATCAAACCCAGTTGAAGATAGAGAATGATCCCCGGATAACACGTCTCGGTCGCCTTCTGCGCAAAACAACACTCGACGAGCTGCCCCAACTGGTAAATGTCTTGCGGGGGGATTTGAGCTTAGTCGGCCCTCGCACACTGGGCGACATCGAGTTGGAGCGGTATGGAGATTTGCGAGCCAAGGTTCTGAGTATGAAGCCTGGTATGGCTGGCCTATGGGTCGCTAATGGCCGGAGCCGCGTATCACTGGAAAGGCGGATGGAATTGGATGCGTATTACGTAGATAATTGGTCCCTATGGTTAGACATCAAGATATTCTTTCAGTGTGTTATTGCTGTCATTACTATGGATGGGGCAGGGTAGGTATTGTCCAGCCGTGTTTTCGGGGTTGTTGTTGACAAATTTTCCAGCCAGCCCAGACCTTTGGGGTCTGCTTCGCGAAGACCCCAAAGGTCTGAACAGCATAGAAAGGTGAATCGCTCATTTGATCCGACAGCCTCTTGACTACGACGTAGCCATCGTCGGCGCTTCGTGCGCTGGCTTGTATGCGGCCCAGTTGCTCGCCGAAGGGGGGCTGCGGGTGGCCGTGTACGAGCGTCAGGCCGCCCTCGGTGAAACAGGCCGAACCTGGATCGTCACCAGCGAACTTAATCGCGTCTTAGGCTTTGTCCCCTCGCGGGCGATTGTCCATCAGGTCGAGGTCATGGAGCTGCTCTCCCACTCGCGGGTCAACGAAGTGCGCTTACAGGTCCCCGACCTGATCGTCGAGCGCGCCCTGATGCAGCTGCTTTTGGCCGAACGGGCGCAGGCGGCCGGCGTCAGGCTGCATTTGGGCTACAGTTTGCGCCGGATGCACTTTGAGGCCGAGGGAGTTGAGTTGGAGATGGCTTCGGAGGGAGGCGCAAAGCGGGCGCGCGTTCACACTGTGATCGGCGCGGACGGGGTGACCAGCGCCGTCGCCCGGCTGGTCGGCGCTCAACCGCAGCGGGCGGCGCCGGTCGTTCAGGCGCGCGTTCGCCTGCCGACGGGCCATGATCCCCGGCGGGTGCGCGTCTGGTTCGACCGCCGACGCACCCGCTTCTTTTACTGGCTTATCCCAGAATC
>DAOTXG010000513.1:0-8429 GCA_034435515.1 Anaerolineales bacterium | reverse complement strand
TCCTACTTTGGCGGGCCGGGCATGGATCACGCTTTCGACGGCGTCTCACTCTTTCATGCCACCGAGCACCTCCTTCCCAGAATAACTCACGCGCGCAGCGTCTTCACCCTGCACGACACGGCCTATCTGCTCTTTCCCCAATATCACCTGTTGCGGAACCGCCTCTATCTGACGCTGATGATGCCCCGTTTCCTCGCCCAAGCGGAAGCCATCATCGCCGTCTCCGAAAGCACCCGCCGGGACGCCGAGCGTTTTTACCGCCTCGACCCTGCCAAAGTCCACGTCATTCCCGAAGGCGTAGAGCCGCAGTTTGCCCCAATTACAAATTGCCAATTACTCGATGCCATCCGGCAACGTTACAATCTACCCTTCCGTTTCATCCTCTACGTCGGCACAATCGAGCCGCGCAAGAATCTGCTGACGCTGCTGGAGGCGTACGCCGCCCTGCGCGTGCAGTCGCCAGAGGTCGGGTTGGTGATCGCGGGCGGCCGGGGCTGGCTGTACGAAAGTTTCTTCGAGTGTCTGCGTCAGTTGGGATTGGAGGAATACGTCACCCTCACCGGCTACGTGCCTGACGACGACCTGCCAGCCCTGCTGAACCTGGCCGAGGTTTTCGCGTTCCCATCGGTCTTTGAGGGCTTTGGGCTGCCGCCGTTGGAGGCCATGGCCTGCGGCGCGCCGGTTGTGTGCTCAAACGCCTCCAGCCTGCCCGAAGTCGTCGGCGAGGCCGGGCTGCTCCTGCCGCCGGCCGATGTGCGGGCCTGGGTCGAGGCGCTCCAACGCCTCCTCACCACTCCTGAACTGCGCGCCAAACTGCGCGCCCAGGGCCTGGCCCGCGCCCGCCGGTTCACATGGGAAGCCGCCGCCCAAAAGACCCTGGCCATCTATGAAACCGTCAACCGCCGCGCGCGTACTGGCAAGTAATTTGTCCTCGCTGCCATGTTCGTCTTAGACGCCCGGACTGCCACCGACCATTTTCCCGGTATCGGGCGTTATGTGGTCAACCTGGCGCGCGCTTTGGCCCCTGTGGCCGACAGCCGCCTCAGGCTGTTGTGTGACCCGACCGCGAGGGCCACCCGCTATGAATTGCCCGAACTCCCCCGGATCCATTGCCCGGCCTCGCCGTTCTCACTCAAGCAGCAGTGGCTCGTCCCCCTGGCTCTCCGCCGGCATTCGACTGGGCTATACCACAGCCCTTATTACCTGATGCCTTATCTGCCCGGCGCGCCGACGGTCTTCACCTGCCACGACCTGATCCCGCTCATTTATCCCGAACTGTTCACCGCCGCTCAACGGCTCGTCTTTCGCGCGGCGCACCGGCTGGCGTTGGCGACTGCGCGCGCCGTCATTGCCGTGTCAGATACCACCCGCGCCGACCTCTTCCGGTTCTTCGGCGTTGATCCTGCCAAAGTTGTCGTCATTCCCGAGGCTGCTGACAAGCGCTTTCAACCGCAGCCGCCTGAACGTATTGCGGCTCTCCGCCAGCAGTACGGCCTGCCAGAAGAATATGTGCTATTCTTCGCCAGCAACAAGCCACACAAAAACCTGGCGCGCTTGCTCGAAGCCTGGGCGCAGGTCGCCCGCCGCGTCGCGCCGGTCAGGCTGGTCATCGCCGGCCACTGGGATATGCGTTTTCCGCAAGCCCAAGAACACGCTGTCACCCTGGGTCTGGCCACCTCGACTCTCTTTCTTGGGCCGATTCCCGAAGCCGACCTGCCGGCCCTCTACTCCGGCGCGGAATGGTTTGTCTTTCCCTCGCTCTACGAGGGCTTTGGGCTGCCCGTGTTGGAGGCGATGGCCTGCGGCGCGCCGGTCCTGTGTTCTGATCTCCCCGTGCTGCGCGAAGCCGCCGGAAACGCGGCTCACTACTTTGATCCCACGCAACCCGCGTCCATGGCGCACGTTATAAAGAGGGCATTGACTCGCCCTGATGAGCGCGAGGCGTGGTGTGAACGCGCCCTGGCGCAGGCGGCTCATTTCTCGTGGGAGCAAACCGCCCGGCGCACCCTGGCGCTCTACACACAAGTGCTCGCCAAAGAAAAGGCATGAGACGAAATTTCATCTGGGCCGTGTGCGGCCTGCTGCTGGCGCAATGGGCGCTGCTGCTGGCCGGTCTGGCTGCTCAAAGCATGTGGGTTGACGAGTGGTTCACAGTACAGGACGTCAGCCCCGCCTGGAGAGACTTCATCCCGAACCTCATCGCGACCGAGCGCCGCCCGCCGTTGTACTGGGCGCTGCTGAAATTGTGGATCGGGCTGGCGGGACAGAGCGAATACGTCATGCGCTTCTTCTCCGTTGCCACGACGGCCCTGCTCACCGCCGCCGCGTTTCGGCTGGCGCGGCTGCTCCGCTCGGATGAGCCGCTCATCGGATTGATTGCCGCGGCGTGGTTAGCCTTTTCGCCATTCGTCGTCCTCTATGGGCGCATGATGCGGAGCTACGCGCTGTTCGCGCTCGTGACGGTCGCGGCGACCTGCTGGCTTCTGCGGTTGAATGCGCGCTTCACCCGTGCGCGCTGGTTTGCCTACACGATCTCCATTGGCATTCTGCTCTACGTGGATTACGGCGCATTAGCCATCTTCGGAATCCACGGCCTGTGGCTCTTGAGCGAGGCGCGGGGTCGGGCGGCGTGGGGTCATGACCCTACGCTCAAGAAACTGAGCGCGCTGATTGCCGCCGCTGTGCTTTTCTCCCCCTGGGCGAGTGTACTGCTCGCTCAGAGCGCCAGAAGCCTGGCCGGCGTCGCCGCCGATTTGGCGGCCAGCCCGGTTGGCCTGGCGCTCAAACTGGTGATGCCGTTTGTCGCGTTGGGGGTGGGCGAGACCCTTTATCCGTGGAACCCGTTGGCCCTCAGCGCTATCGCCGTGAGCGGCTTGCTGGCATTGTTAGGACTTCGGTCTTTCCTCCAAAAGCGCGCGGCTGTCGGCCGGCTCATGCTGAGTTGGTTGAGTCTATCCATCCTGTTTACCACGACCCTGTTCACTTTCGTCTCCATTGACATTACCTTCTTGAACGTGACCAGCCGCACACCGCATCTCGCCCTGGTCTATGGCCTGCTGATCGCCTGCGGCGTGTCGGCGCTGAGCCGTTGGCGCTGGCGGACCCTCGCGTTAAGCGTCGTGGGCGCCGGGTTTGCCTTGTCCTTGTTCAATCTCTATGCCGGGCGCGAGTTCCTCAATCCCATCTACGCCCTCCCCGTGCGCCAGATCGTCGCTCAACTGCGCAGCCAGGGCTTAGCCGGTGACTTAATCATTGCCGAACCCGACACAATTTTCGGGTATTATTACCTGGCCCAACCCGGCCCGGCGGCGTACGCCGACGCCGATTTTGACAGGAACCGGAGCGTCATTGAAGCCCGACGCCCGGCGCGCATCTGGCTGCTGACTTTCGGCCGCGATCGCACTGCCGGCGCGTTCAACACCGACGCGCTGGTGGAATGGTTGCAAAGCCGTTACGTCGAGCAATCCCGGCAAGGTTACGGCGCAGTTGGTCCGTCGTACGTCTGGGTCAAGGAACATCTGCTCCGCCGGCCGGTCTACACTCATAAGCTCACCGTGAGGCTTTACGTGCGACGCCCCTGAGTCATGCATATCCTGTACGTTTACAAAGATTACTTCCCTGTTCTCGGCGGCATCGAGAACCACGTCCGCGATCTCGCCGAGGGATTCGTCGGGCGCGGGCACGCCGTCACAGTGCTGGTGACCAACCCCGGCCCCCAGACGGTCGAAGAACACCTGAACGGGGTGCGCGTCATCAAAGCGGGCCGCCTGGGCGCAGTGGCTTCCACGCCCCTCAGCCTGGATTTCCTGAGCCAGCTGCGGGCGCTTCGGCCGGACGTCACCCACCTGCACCTGCCCTATCCGGTCGGCGAAGTCGTCCAACTGCTTGGCGGGCGCGGGCGGCCCTATGTGGCGACCTACCACGCCGACGTCACCCGCCCCGTTCAACGCGCCATTATGCGCCTGTACGCGCCAGTGCTCCACCTCGTCCTGCGCCGCGCGGCGCGCGTGATCGCCACCAGCCCCAACTACGTCCAATCCTCGCCTTACTTGCGCCGGGTGCGTGACCGGGTCAGCGTCGTCACCTCGAGCGTAGACCCGCGCCGTTTTGCCCCGCGCCCGGCCGATCGCGCAGCATCCCTTTGGGACGCCCCGCCGCACCCCCCGACCCTGCTTTTCGTCGGTCTGATGCGGCACTATAAAGGCGTGGACGTCCTGATCCGCGCCCTGGCCCTGCTGCCCGGCGAGGCGCGATTGATGCTGGCCGGCGATGGCCCTCTGCGTGGGGAATGGGAGCGGTTGTGCGCCGAACTCGGACTGCAGCAGCGAGTGTCGTTCCTGGGGCGTGTGCCGGATGAAGCGCTGCCCGGCCTCTATCAGGCCGCCGACGTGTTTGTCTTGCCGGCGATCTCGCGCGCTGAAGCGCTGGGTCTGGTGATAGTCGAGGCCATGATGTCGGGCCTGCCCTGTGTGACCACCGAGATCGGCTCAGGCACCTCGTATCTGGTGCAGGACGGCCTCAGCGGCTATGTCGTTCCGCCTCGCTCCCCAGCGGCGCTGGCGGAAGCCCTGAACCGGCTGATCGCCGACCCGGCCCTCCGGGCGCGGATGGGCGCGGCAGGGCGCGCTCGCGCCCTCCAACAGTTCACGCTGGAGAAGATGCTTGCGGACGTCGAAGCGATCTATCGAGAAGTCCTGAGGTCCTCTCAATTGCGAATTGTTAATTAACAAGGTAACATATTTTCCATGTCGAATCCCATCAGTCGCTACTGCGAGGGGGTCATGGAGGCCGCCTGGCTCCTGGCCCTCGTCGTCACCCCGCTGTACTTCAACGTCTATTCCTCGCGCGTCTTCGAGCCGGACAAGATTGCCCTCCTGCGCTCGCTGGCGCTCGTCGCCGCCGCCGCCTGGATCGTCAAACTCAGCGCGGAGGGCGGCTTCCGGTTTGCGCCAAAAGAAAACACCCACCCGCCTGGCAGTTTCTTCCGCCAGCCCCTCGCCCTGCCGGTGACGGCGTTGGTCGTCGTTTACCTGTTGAGCACCCTGCTCTCCGTTTCCTCCTACGCCAGTTTGCTTGGCTCCTATCAACGGATGCAGGGCACGTTTACGACCTTCTCCTACCTGGTTTTATTCGCCGCCGTTGTGGGCAATCTGCGCCGGCGCGCCCAGGTCGAGCGGCTGCTGACGACCGTCATCGTCACCGCCCTGCCTATCGCCTTCTATGGCATCTTGCAGCGTTACCGCCAGGACCCGCTGCCCTGGGGCGGCGACACCACCGAGCGCGTCACGGCCAACATGGGCAATGCCATCTTCGTCGCCGCTTATCTGATTATGGCCGCCTTTGTCACGCTGGGGCGCGTCGTCATCACCTTCCACGCCATCCTGACGACGACTGAAAATTTTCTGCGCAACATGCTGCGCGCGACCGGATACGTGTTCATCCTCGCCCTGGACCTCGTCGCCATCTGGTTCAGCCAGAGCCGCGGCCCGTGGCTGGGCCTGCTGGCGGGAATGTTCTTCTTCTTCGTCCTGCTCTCGCTCCAATGGCACATCCGGCTGCTGACGCTGAGCGTCGTCGGGCTGGCCGGCCTGCTGGGGGTCTTCCTGATTGTCCTCAACCTCCCCAACAGCCCGCTCGAACGCGTCCGGGAAATGCCGACCATTGGCCGGCTGGGGAACGTCTTCGAGACCGAGAGCGGCTCCGGCAAAGTTCGCGTGCTGATTTGGGAAGGCGTCGTGAAACTGATGACGCCTCACCCGCCGCTGGAGTATCCGGACGGCCGTTCGGACCCGTGGAACGCCATCCGCCCGCTCATCGGCTACGGCCCGGAATCGCTGTACGTCGCCTTCAACCGTTTTTACCCGCCGGACCTGGCGCACCACGAGGCGCGCAACGCCACCCCCGACCGTTCGCACAACGAAACTTTCGACGCGCTGGCCTTCACCGGCCTGCTCGGCCTGGGCGTCTATCTCGCCCTATTTGTCGCCATCTTCTACTACGGCCTCAAATGGCTGGGACTGGTCGGCACATCCTTCCGGCGGAACGTCTTGTTGGGCCTGGTCCTGGGCGGCGGCCTGGCGAGCGCCGCCGGGTTTGTGATCTGGCGCGGCCCGGAGTTCTTCGGCGTCGGGCTGCCCCTGGGCATGTTGATCGGCCTCATCGTCTACCTCACCCTGTACGCCCTGCGCGGCCTCTCGAAGACGGCGGAGGCCGGCCGGGCAGACGCCAGTGATATTCCCGAACGCTGGCGCGCCGTGGCGATGATCAGCCTGTTCTCCGCCATCGTCGCGCACTTTGCCGAAATCCACTTCGGCATCGCCATCGTTTCCACCCGCACCCACTTCTGGATTTTCGCCGGGGCCTTGACCGTCCTGGGCTACCTCATCCCGGCAGCGCAAAGCGCGCCGGCCACGGCTGCCGCTGCTGCGCCGAACAGCGCCGCCGTCCCCGCCCGCCGCCGGCAACGAGCCGCTGGCGCGCGCGGCAAGGCGCACAGCGCGCCGCTGCCACGCGCCGCCGGAGCCGATTCATCGCGAGGCGCGGCGGCGGTGAGCGCCGGGGTGATGACGGCCATCCTGTTCACGCTCGGCTTTGATTTCATCACCAATCCCAACCACGTCGAACAGTTCGACCGGATCATCGTCGAAGCCCTGACCGTCAATCCCAAAGAAGGGAACGCCGCTTCCTATGGCATCCTGATCATGATGCTGCTCACCTGGCTGATCGGCGGACTGTTGTTGTATCTGGAGGAAACGCACAACGCGCGCGGGCCGCTGCGCATGGAAACGCTCGCCGGCAGCCTGCTGCTCAACCTGCTCCTTGGGGGTCTGGGCTGGCTCGTGCTCAGCGGCTATCTCGCCTCCATCGCCGGCTTCCGTCCCGCCTCCGTCGAACAACTGGTAGACTCGACGCTCGTCGTGGCCGGTGTGCTCGACCTGTTTTATGCGCTGGGCCTGGTCATCTTGCTCGGCCTGGCGGCGGTGCTCCCGGCAGGGTGGCCAGCCTTCTCGCGCTCGATCAGTCCAATGACTTTTCTCTGGATGGTTGTCGTGCCGCTGACGGCCCTGGTCTTATCCACCGCGTACAACCTGCAGCTCGTCAAGGCCGACATCGTTTACAAAACCGGCCTGCAGTTTGACGACCAGGGCCAATCGCCTTATTCCATTGACATCTATAATAAGGCGATTGCCCTCACCCCCGGCCAGGACTACTATTATCTTTTCCTCGGGCGCGCTTACCTGAATACCACCTCCTCGATCACCGACACCGTTCAGCAGACGAATTTACTCGCCAGAGCCGAGAGCGAACTCATCAAAGCTCGCGATCTCAACCCGCTGAACACCGACCACAGCGCCAACCTGGGGCGGCTCAACCGCCAGTGGGCCTTGTTTGCCGCCGACCCCAACGTCCGCGCCGACAAGGCCCGGCGCGCCGACGAGTATTACCGGCAGGCGCTCTCCCTCAGCCCGAACAACGTCGGGCTGTGGAACGAGTGGGCCTCGCTCCACTTCCAACTGCTGGACGACCTCGACGCCGCCCAGGCCAAACTGGACCAGTCCCTGGCGCGGGATCGGGAATTCGATCAGACCTATCAGATTCAGGGCGACCTGTACGCGGCTCGCGCGCAGCGCGCTTCCGACCCGGCAGCGCAGAGGGATTTTTATCAGAAAGCCATTGACGCGCTGAACCAGGGCGTGGAGGTCGTGAAGACGCGCGGCGGCAACCCCCTGCAACTGCGTCTGAGTCTGGCCGGGGCCTATGTGGCCACCCAGCAAATCCAGCCCGCGATTGACGAGTACTTGCAGGTGGCTCAAATTGGCCTGGGCCCCGACCAGTGGAAGGTTTATCAGGCCATCGCCCAATTGTATTGGCAGCAGGGCCAGGCGGGCCAGGCGCGCGCCTATGGCCAGCAGGCCCTGGATGCCGCGCCAGATAATGAAAAGCCCAGCGTGACGGCGTGGCTGGCCACGCTGCCGACCACGCCCTAGCGACTCGCCTAAGGGTCTTGGAGACCGTTAGGGTCTTACAGGAGACTTTGCCATGCCCCCCTATTCCGCCCCGCCGCCGATGGTTATTGACCCCAAGAAAAAGTACACGGCCACTTTCAAGACTGAGAAAGGCGATTTCGTCGTCGAGCTCTTCGCCGACAAAGCCCCGAAGACCGTCAACAACTTCGTCTACCTCGCCCGCGACGCGTTCTACGACGGCGTCACCTTCCACCGCGTCATCCGCGATTTCATGGCGCAGGGCGGCGACCCGACCGGGACGGGGACGGGCGGGCCGGGCTACAAGTTCGCCGACGAGTTCCACTCCGCGCTGCGGCACGACGGCCCCGGCATCCTCTCCATGGCGAACGCCGGGCCCAACACAAACGGCAGCCAGTTCTTCATCACCCACCGCGCCACGCCCCACCTTGACAACCGGCATTC
>DAOTXG010000512.1:0-13392 GCA_034435515.1 Anaerolineales bacterium | reverse complement strand
TCGCGGCAAATCGCGACGCTCTACCTGGCGGGGGTCGCCATTTACGGGTTGTTAAGCCTGGCGCTCGCGGTGCCGATCGGCGCCTTGGGCGCGGACCTGCTCGCGCGGTGGATGTTGTCCCTCCTCAACGTCCCGGCCTCGACGTTCGAAGTGCTGCGCTCGTCGCTCGTCTACCAGGTCGGCGCGGGTCTGCTCACGCCGCTGCTGGCCGGGTCGTGGCCGGTGCTGCAAGGCGCGGCGATCTCGGTGCGCGAAGCCCTCAACGCCTACGGGCTGGGCACGGGGCGTTACGGCGGGCGCTTTCTCGACCGAATCATGAGCCGCGTGCAGGTGCGAAGCATGCCCCGCATGGCGGCGCTGGCCCTGCGCAACACCTTCCGCCGCGCCGGGCGCGCGGCGCTCACCGAGATCACGCTCGTCGCCGCGGGCGCGACTTTCATGATGGTCATCAGCACGCATTACTCGCTCAACGAAACCATCCTGCAAATCTTCCGCAGTTTTGGCTACGACGTCATCCTCGGCTTCGAGCAGCTCCAGCGAATTGACGAGATCGTGCCGCTCATCGAGTCGCGCCCCAACGTGGACCGCGCCGAAATGTGGGTGTTCCGCAACGCCGCTGCCCGACACCCCGTGGACAGGGCATCCCCATGCCCGGCTTGCGCCAGCGGTCCCGGCTCTGAATATCAGATTCGCCTGCGCGGGATACCCAAGGACACGCAGTTGTTCTCGCCCGAACTCACGGCCGGGCGCAACCTGAACCCGGACGACGGCCACGCACTGTTGCTGAACCAGAAACTCGCCGCCGACATGGGCCTGCAGGTCGGCGACAGCATTGAACTAGACCTCGACGACGCGGGCCATTCGCGCTGGAGGATTGTGGGCCTGATCTTCGATCTGGCCGGCCAGCAGCAGACCGCTTATCTGCACCGGGACACGTTGAACGCCGAACTGGGCCAGACCGGCCGCGCCTCCATCGCCGAGATCCGCACCGAAGTCAAAACACTCGCGGCGGCGCAGGCCGTCGAGAAGGACATGCGCGATTTCTTCAAATCGCGCGGCATGACCGTCGTCTTCACCAACGTGGCGCTCAAGGACCAGCAGAACTCGAACGCGCAGTTCAGCATCCTCACGACGCTCCTGCTCATCATGACCGGCCTGGTGGCGGTCGTGGGCAGTTTCGGGCTGTCGGGCACGCTTTCCATTAACGTGCTGGAGCGCCGCCGCGAGATCGGCGTGATGCGCGCGGTGGGCGCGTCGTCGGCGGACGTGGGTTTCATCTTCATGGGCGAGGGCCTGCTGCTGGGCGTGGTCAGTTGGGCGCAGGCCGTGCCGCTCAGCATGTTGGCGGGCAAGTATTTCGTGGAAGCCATCGGCCAGGTGATTGACTTCCCGGCGGTCTATTATTATTCGTTCACCGGGGTGTGGGTCTGGCTGACGATTGTAGTCATGCTCTCCCTCCTGGCCAGCGGCCTGCCCGCCCGCCGCGCTACGCAGATCAGCGTGCGCGAAAGCCTGGCGTATGAATGACGGCGGTAGAGGGCAAGTGGCCGGGGACAGGTGACAAGTGGCCGGGGACAAGTGACAAGTGTCAGGGGGCAGGTGACAGGTGGTAGATGGCAGCCTGACCGATTTGTGCTATTGTGACACGTGGCGTTTTGACACGTGACCCCCCTTTCGGAGTAACCCTATGTTCCGCAAATTGCTCTTCATTCTCCTGATTAGCGGCCTGGCGCTGGCGGCGTGCAGCGGCGGCGCCACGCCTACGCCTGGCGACGCCCCGCCCGTCGTCGTGGACGACCTGGCCGTCTTCGCCGACGGCCGGGTGCTGCCCCAACAGTCGGTTAACCTGTCCTTCAGCGTGGGCGGCAAGGTCGAAGAACTCTTGGTTAAAGAAGGCGAGACGGTGGCCGCCGGCCAGGTGCTCACCCGGCTGGAGAACAGCGCCGCGCTGGCCGCGCAGGTCGCCCAGGCAGAACTTGAGGTGCTCAACGCCCAGCAGGCCCTCGACGACTTGCGCTCCTCCGCCGAGATGGTGAAAGCCAACGCCCAACTGGCGGTGGCCCAGGCGCAGGACGGGCTGACCAAAGCCGAAAAAGAACTGCGCAACGCTCAGAACCCGGCCGGCGAGGGTTTGCAAGACGCCGTCGCGGACGCCAGACTCGCGTTGGAAAACGCGCAGGCCGCCCGGCAGCTCTCGAACGTCAGCCCCGAAATCAGCGCCTACCAGAACGCCGTCTTTTTGACGAACTGGTACCGGGAGCGCTACGACGAGCTGAAGGCGAAACTGGACAAAGAGCCGGGCAATCTGGACCTGAAAGACAAGGTTGAGCAGGCTTACAACGACTATCAATCGCGGTTGAACGACCAGCTCGCCCTGGAACTGCGCATCCAGACCGATCAGGCAAACCAAGATGATGCCGTGGCCAAAGCGCAGGAACGGTACGACGAGGCGCAGGCTAATTTGAACAAGGCGCTGAAAGGCCCCGACACGGTTAAACTCGCCCTGGCCCAGGCGAAGATGACGATGGCGCAGGCGACCTTGAATGACGCCCAGGCCGAGTACGCCAAAGTGCAGAACGGGCCTGACCCGGAAAAACTGGCGCTGGCCGAGGCGCGCCTGTCCACCGCGCAGGCCTCGCTGACGGCGGCAAAATCAGCGCTGGAAAACGCGGAACTGCGCGCGCCGCTGGCCGGGACGGTGGTTGACGTGAAGCTCAAGGTGGGCGAGCAGGTGGCGCCGGGCCAGCCCGTCGTCACCCTGGCCGATTTCGCCGGCTGGAAGGTCGAGACCGACAACCTGACCGAGATTGACGTGGTGAAGATCAAGGAAGGGCAAGGCGCGACGGTGGTGCTGGACGCCTTGCCGGACGTGCAGCTGCGCGGGACGGTGGAATCCATCAGCGGCGTGTTTGAAGAGAAGCTGGGCGACGTCACCTACACCGTCGTCATCGCCCTCGGCGACCAGCACGAGCTCATGCGCTGGGGCATGACCGCCGTCGTCACCTTCGATAAGTAGTAGAGACGTTCCGGTGGAACATCTCTACGCTCATAAACAATCCGGCCGCCCTCACCGGCGGCCGGATTGTTTTACAGCTCTTCCAGGCGCTACAGTTCGGCAAACGGCAGCGAACGGACGTTGGGGGCGAGCGGCAGGCGCGCGTCGCCGGGGTGAACTACCAGGCCCGGGCCGGCTTTGCGCCCCATTTCCTCCTGAAACGCCTTGATCCCGGCGGCCATGCCTGGATGCGGGGTAGCCGTCAACTTAACTTCGATGGGGATTAATTGCGCCCCGGTCTCCACAATCAAATCCACTTCCACGCCGCGGGTGGTGCGCCAGAAGTACAGTTGCGGGTCTTGACCACGTGTGAGGTCCCCAATTTGACGCAGGGCGCGGACATCGCGCTCGAGATAGGTCTGAATGTAGCTGGCATGCCACAGCCCAAGATCACGCCCCGGCTCGACGGCCAGTTCTGGATAGCCGCCGCGCAGCAGGCTAAACCAGAGTTCGGAAAGACCGAGGGGCTGACGTTTAGGCCGGATTCGGCCAGTCTCCCAGGGCAGCAGCGCCTCAGGCAAACCGGATAACTCCCGTTGGGCCAGTGGCAGGAGGCGGAGCATGGCTGCTCGCCCGGCCAGGCTCTCGGTCACCTGTTCCGCCAGCAGCAGGTTTTGAGAGCCGGTGAGCAGATATTGGCCGCGCGCGGAGCGGCGGGCGTCAATGCGCTCCTTGATGTAGGGGAGCAAGTCCAGCGCGTGTTGAATTTCGTCGAAAATGACCGGAGGCGGATGCAATTCCAGAAAGCCGCGGGGGTCGGCGGCGGCGGCGGCCCGCACGTCGGGCAGTTCCAGTGAAAGATAGCGATAGGCGCCGCCGAACAGGCGGCGCAGGAGCGTGGTCTTGCCCGACTGGCGCGGGCCGGTGAGCATCACCGCCGGGAATTCCCGCGCCGCGCGCCGGAGCACCGGCTCCAGCGTTCGAGGCAGATAGCGAGGCATAGTCACAGGCTGTGCAAATTTGCAATCCAAATGCAAATTTGCACAGCCCTATTCTAGGCCATTAAATGAGGCTGTCAAGTAAGCCATTTCCTCTGTGGGAGTTTGGGGATGTGAGAGGATTTCATACGCGGCGGAGAAGCGCGAGGGCCTCGTCAATACCCGCCGGGGGGTTGGGGGACTGTGCCAGTAACTCAAAATCTGGGAGAAAGTCCTCGGGCCTCTCTGAAGGCCAAAGTTGGTTTAGCGCCGAGCGGAGAGACTCAAGCGCTTGCTCCTTTTGCCCAAGGCCGAGGAGTACAAGGGTGAGGTTGGCGAGCAGGCTCGCCGGTGATTGTAAGCGGCGCTTCCAGGCGATTTCCCACAGAGCCAGCGCTTCCCCCAATCGTTTCTGGCCCGCTTCAACGTCGCCGCGCCTGTAGGCTAAGACGCCCAGGCTCGTCAGCGCGTTCAGCGCGTCCGCCGGGCGCAAAAAGACCCGCAGACCGTATTCCTTTTCTGCCCCTTCAAAATCACCCAGCTGAACCAGAGCACTGCCGAGGTTGTTGTGATAGATCGCTTCGTCAGGACGAAGGGACATAGCCTGACTGAGAAAATCTTTAGCGCGAGGGTAGTTCTTTTGACTCAAATAAACACTGCCAATAGCGCCCAAACACTCTGCTTGTCCGGCCGTGTCCCCCAGCCGTTCCCGAATCTCGCGCGCTTGCTGGTAGTGGGCCAGGGCTTGATCCCACTCATTGAGTGAGTCGTGGATGTTTCCAAGATCGAAGTGGAGATAAGCCAGTATTTCAGGTGGCGGTTCAGCCTCGGCTTGAGACTGTTTGAGAAGCCCCTCGAAGAGCATGAAGCGCTTGCGGAGTTCTTCCGGTGAGAACAGGCTGAGCGAGTATGTGCCCAGCATCTGAACGATGGTCTGGCTTAATTCCTCCGCGCGTTGCGGCGCGCGGTCAGGGGAGCGGAAGTCGTACAATCCGCCGCGTTGGGAGAAAAAATCGGGCGCACGCCGGGCAAGGTCAACTAGGTTGCCCTCCGCCAGCCACAGCACCACCGGGACTTCGAGGCGGGTAATGGCTTCGCGTTTGACCTGGAGCGCGCCAAAAGCCTGCTGCCGCGCCTGGTGCGAGATGCCCTCGAAGCCGTAGACGAAGTAGGCGCCGCGTCGCCCCGCATCAGGCGGCGTCAGGTATTCGTGCAAATAAGGGCGCTCAGAGGTCAGCCCAATCTGGCGAATTTGGACCTCGCCCGCGAGACGCAAGGCAATTTCTCGTATCATTGCGTCGCGCGTGGGGAAGGTGTCGAAGAGCGCGAAGGCGATAAAGCCGCCCTCGGCAATCCGCAGGGCGTCGGTGAGCCGCCCGAGGTCGAGTGCGATCTCAGGCGCGAGCGAGGCCGTTTGGGGCAAGGTTGTCACGCCGTTCCTCCAACAGCGGGCGCACTACGGGATGCACGTCCCACCAACTGTCGCCATTGACGTATTCGAGCAAACTCAAGTTGTGGACGAGTTCCTGGGCAGTGTCGCTGTTTGTGTAGCGGTGGTTCGGGTCGGTGTGGATGCGCCACAGCTCTCGGTAGTGGCGGTCGGTAAGCATCCCGGCGTAGGTGTTGCGCAAGCGGCTGGTTGCGCTTTCCACGTCCCGCGTCTCCACTTGATTGGCGCGGCGGACGCGGGCGAATGAGATCGCCTCACGGGTCAGCGCGATCAGTTCGCGCAGAAGGCCCCCGCTGAGTTCGGCCAGCCGTTCGACGGATTCCGGCGCGATCAGGCCGGGCGCAGCCCGGCGCTCGACGAGCGCGCGCAGTGTGTCCCGGCCCTGGTCAGGCTGCCCATCTCGCTGGTTCACTTTGATGTTGGGTAGGGTGAAGTAACAATCCTCAAAGTTGTTGCGCACCTGCCCGAATTCGTTGGTATAGAACAAAGCCAGCGGCACAGTATAAATGGCCTTGCAGCGAGGCTGGCACAGATTCGCGCCTCCCTCGTAATACATCCGTTTGCCTTTGCTTAAATCCATCACCTTGTCCAGCCCATCCACAATCGCCAGCACGGGCCGGCCCTGTCTCTCGGTGATGGCTTCCGCGATAGCGTCTATCTTCGCGATCAAATCTAGGAGGCGGCTTTCGAGTTCGCGGCGAATGATTTCGCGCGTGGCGGCCTCGCTCCGCTGCCGGGCCGTCAATTTGAGAAACCAGAAGTCGGCTTTCTCTTCCAGTTCTGCATCTGCGCTGACCTTGCCCTCGATTTCTTTGAGCGTGACGCTGTACCAATGGACCAGGTCTTCAAGCAATCCTTGCGGCAGGCTCACCCTGCGTGCTTTGGCCTGGGCGTACAAGGCGTGCCCCAAAGAGAGCAGAACGTCTTTGTAGTCGAGGTCGGCCATATCCAGCACGTCTTCCACAGTGTAGTACACGGTGAAGTATTGGTCGGCCAGGGCATTGGCGAGGCGAATCAATTCCGTAGACTTCCCGGAGCCGCGATGACCAGTGAACAGCCATTTGGAGTTAGGGTTGGCGTCTACCTGCAAATCGAGCAGGAGTTTTTCGGTCCCAACCGGGCGGGGGACGTAGAAGGCCTCGAAGGCCGCACCGTAGAGGGGAGTGCGCGGGTCAAAAGCGTTAAAAGCGTCGGCGAGCGTTTCGGCAGGTTTTAGCGGAGGCATAGGGGAATTATACAACCGCTCCGAGGAATGGGAAATTCCTCAGTGACATTTTGCCCCGTATGCCTCCCGGTGCGGCCTCACGCAGCACGGGCCAGAAGGCGCTCGATTTCCTCCAGGCTCACCAGTCGGGCTTGCATCTCTTTCGCCGCGGCGCGCGTCGCGGCGGCGGGCGGCGACCACGTCCCGTTCGTTGAGCAGCAGAGCCGCTGTGAGTTACCCGGAGTCCCCTGGCCTTCTCCCGTATTTGCTCGGCGCGGCGTTAGCCCCCGCCTGGCGTCGGCCCAGGCGCTGTTTCACTCATCACCCGCAGGAAGAGTTCCACCGCCTGCGGGTCAAAGTGCGCGCCGGCGCCGGCCTGGATGTAGTCAATCACTTTTTCCTCCGGCCAGCCGGGGCGATAGGGGCGGTCGGAGCGCAGGGCGTCCCACACGTCGGCGACGGCGAACAGGCGCGCGGCCAGCGGAATCTGCTCGCCCTTGAGACCGCGCGGGTAGCCGGCGCCGTCCCATTTCTCGTGATGGCAATACGGGATGTCCAGCGCCGGGCGCAGATAGGGGATGGGCGAGAGCATCTCGTAGGCGTATTGCGGATGCTGCTTCATAATCCCCCATTCCTCGTCGGTGAGTTTGCCGGGCTTGAGCAAAATCGCGTCGGGGATGCCGAGTTTGCCCATGTCGTGCAGCAGCGCGCCGCGTTTCACGTGCACCAGCTCGGCTTCGCTCATGCCGGCCAGGCGCGCCAGCCGCAGGGTCATCTCGGTCACGCGCTGGGTGTGGCCCTCGGTTTCCTGGTCGCGCAGGTCCATCGCCCGCGACCAGCCTTCAATCGTCGCGTCGTAGGCCAGCTTCAGTTCGCTGTTGGAGCGTTGCAGGCGCTCGAAGAGTTGGGCGCTGTCGATGGCAATGGCCGCCTGCCCGGCCAGCGCTTCGAGAAAGCCCAGCCACTCCGGGTCGGGCGCGAGCGGGGCGCGGTGGTAAATTTCCAGCACCCCTTTCACTTCGGCTTTGGCGACGAGCGGCACGCCATAATAGGCGACAAAGCGCTCGTCCACGAGGAGAGACTGGCGGCGGAAATCTTCGGCCTCGGCCAGATTTGGGATGTGGGCGAGGCGGCGTTCCAGCGCAGCCCGGCCGGCGTAGCCTTCCCCCAGCCGCTGTTGGGTACGCTCGATGCCCTGGCCGCGAAAGCCCCGCCCGGCCGCGTACGACAACGTGTGGCTGTAGGCGTTGAGCAGCAGGACGGCGGCGGCGTCCACCCCCAGTTGCGCCGTCGCTTGCTGGAGGAAGATGCCGAGGGTGAGCCGCAGGTCGAGGCTGGAGGTGATGGCCGCGTCAATTTCGCGCAGCGCGGCCAGCCGCTGGAACTGGCGCTCCAGCGCGGCGGTGCGCTCTTTCACTTTCTCTTCTAAAATCTGATTCTGATTTTTCTGCTGCTGGTGCAGATAGCGCGTCTCCAGCAGGTTCCGGACGCGCAGGATCGTTTCGGCCACGTTCAGCGGCTTGGCGAGGAAGTCGCGCGCGCCGTCGGCCAGGGCGCGCAGCTTGGCCTCCGGCGTAATGTCGGCGGTGAGGACGAGGATGGGCAGATACTCGTCCGGCGGGAGGCGCTCCTTCAACTGCTGCATCACCGCAAAGCCGTCGAGGTGCGGCATGTGCAGGTCGAGCAGGATTAAGTCGGGCTGGAATTCGTCGAAGGCGGCCAGCGTCTGCCGCGAGTCGGTCAGGCTTCTCAGGTGGGCGTAGCCCTCCCGTTCCAACAGGCCCTCGAGCACGAGCAGATTGGCTTCCTGATCGTCAATGCTCAGGATGCGGGCGTTCTTCAAAGATTGATCGAGCATGGAATTATCCCTCTCTCCTGATTGCGGATTTCGGACGTCCCTCCGCAATCCCACAGGGACGCTTCGCAGTCCGCAATCCGCAATCAATATTCTTTTCTCATCGCCTCGTCCACCACTTCCAGAAACCTGCTCACGTCCAGCGGCTTGGTCAGGTAGCCGTGCGCGCCCGCTTCCAGCAGCCGTTGAATCTGGCCGGGGGTGGCGTCGGCGCTGATGACGACGACCGGGATGGCGCGCGTCTGCTCGTCGGCGCGGAGCTGCCGCAGCACCTCCGAGCCGTGCTGGTCAGGCAGGTTGAGGTCGAGCAGGATCAGGTCGGGCCGGTGCTCGCGCGCCAGGCGAACGGCCGGCCGGCCCTGGTCGGTGGTGATCAGTTTGATGGCCGGGCGGCGGGCCAGGATGGCCTCCACCAGTTCCAGGTTGGAGAGGTTGTCCTCCACGTACAGCAGCGTTCCGGTCTTCGTTTCGTCGGCGGCAAAGCCCTCCGTCAGCGCCGCGAGGCGCCCGGTGCGTTTGAGCGGGCTTTCGGTCAGCGGCAGTTCCACCCAGAAGACGCTGCCCACGCCTACCACGCTTTCTGCCCCAATCGTCCCGCCCATGACTTCCGTCAGTTTCTTTGTCACCGCCAACCCGAGGCCGGTGCCTTCGGTATGGCTCTGCTCCGCGCCCAGGCGGTCGAAAGGCTGGAACAGCCGCGCCAGGTTTTCCGGCGCGATGCCGGGGCCGGTGTCTCGGACGCTAATACGGATTGCGGATTGCGGATTGTGGACTGCGAAGCGTCCCTGTGGGATTGCGGAGGATGGCCCTCCGAAATCCGCAATCCGCACGCTTTGCGCGCATTCCACAATGACTTTCCCCCCTTCCCGGTTGTACTTGACGGCGTTGTTGACGAGGTTCAACAGCACCTGCTTGAGGCGCTGGCGGTCGGCGTGCACGTAGCGGTCGTTGAGCGGCGACTCGGACAAGACGAGGGCGACGTTGCGCGCGGCGGCGGCCGGGCCGACGAGGTCGAGCGTTTCCTGGATCAGGCCGCGCAACTGCACCGGCTCGGGCGAGAGCGCCAGCCGCCCGGACTCGATGCGGGCGAGGTCGAGCACTTCGTTAATCAGGTCGAGCAGGTGCCGCCCGGCTTTGAGGGTGTGCGCCACGCCCTGCGCCTGCCGCGGCGTGAGGTCGTCCATCTCCAGCAGTTGGGCGAAGCCGAGGATGGCGTTGAGCGGAGTGCGCAGCTCGTGGCTCATGCGCGAGAGGAATTCGCTCTTGGCGCGGTTGGCGCGCTCGGCCTCTTCTTTCGCTTTGTGGATTTCTTCTTCGGCGCGCTTGCGTTCGGTGATGTCCTGCACGTTCACGGCGCGGTATGAAACCTGCCCTGCTTCATCCCTGACGGCTGTCACGTCCACCAGCGCCGGGAAAACCGTCCCGTCCTTGCGAATGTGCCGGGACTCAAACGTGTGGTGCCCCTTCTCGTGCGCTAAGCGGATTTGCTCCGGCAGTTCGGCGCGCGCCGCCGGCGCAAACACGTCCACGATGAACTGGCCGGTGAGTTCCTCGACCGTGTAGCCGTGCATCCGGGCGAAGGCCGGGTTCATCGTTTCCAGCCGCTGGCCGTCGGCGCTCCCGATGACGACGCCCCACTCCGCATGTTCAAACAGGTGCGCCCACTTGCGCAGCGCGGCCTCGGCCTCCTTGCTTTCGGTGATGTCGCGCGCCGCCGCATAAATCAGGCCCCCGGCGGCAGCCGCCTTCCACTGCAGCCAGTGATAGGCGCCGTCTTTGTGGCGATAGCGGTTCTCGAACCTGATCGTCGTGTGCCCGCCCGCGGCCAGCCGGCCCGCTTCGGCGAGGGTGGTCTCCCGGTCGTCCGGGTGGACGAACTCCACGAAAGGCCGGGCCTTCAACTCCTCGTCGGTGTATCCCAATGTCGCCTGCCAGGCCGGGTTGAGCCGCTTGAAGTAGCCGTCGGCGCCGGCGATGCAGAGCAGGTCGAGCGAGACGGAAAAAAAGCGATCCAGTTCCGCCGTGCGCTCGGCCACGCCCCCTTCCAATTCCGCGTTCAGGCGGCGGATTTCTTGCTCGGCCCGCTTGCGTTCGGTGATGTCCAGCGCCGAGCCTTCCAGCACCCCCTCGTCGGGGTACAACGTCATGGACAGCAGAATCATTTTGCTGCCGCCACCCTTTGTCTTCACGCGCACTTCGTAATCGACCAGCCGGCCCTGGAAACGCAGCCGCTCAAGCATCTGCTCCCGGTCGGCGGTGTCAGCATAGCGGACGAGCACCGGCTCGGCCAGCAGTTCCTCTTTGGAATAGCCGAGGATTTCGGACAACTTGTCGTTCACCTCCAACACGGCCGAGCCGTCCAGCCGGGTGCGGAACATGCCCACTTCGGCGTTCTCGAAGAGACTGCGATACTTGCGCTCGCTGGCGGCCAGCGCCCCAGTCTGCTGCTCAAACTGCTGCTGGTCGCGCCGCCGGAGGAGGGCGGCGAGGAGGGCCACCGCGCCGACCGCGCCGAGCAGGAAAAGGCTGTTCAGGGTATCCGCCAGCGGCGCGCCGGGGAAGCGCGCGGCGAACGAAACGCCAGCCGCCAGAGTCAGGAAGTAGAGCACGACGGTGAGGCGGAGCGACGCGATCAGGCTGGCCACCAGCACCGACAGGCACAGGAAATTCAACGTGAACGGATTCTGGTCCGCAAAGGCGACCAGCAGCGGCGTGGCGAAGAGCGGGAGAAGCAGGAGCAGGGAGGCCGGCCCCGTGCGCCCGACGCGGCTCAGCACATACGCCCCCGCCAGCACCGCCATAGCCGCCAGCGTTGCCAACAGGTCAAACGACGTACCGCCATACTGGAGTGCGGCCAGGGCCGCGACCACTCCCAACAGCAGGAAGGCCAGGGCCATCGAGGCCATCAGCCTCACCCGGCGGCGCTCAGGTTCCACCACGGAGACAGGGGGTTCCGTCAAATTGTCCCAGAGCGTCAGGCCGTAATTGACCGCCGGGCGCGGGTCGCCCGTCTGATTCGTCTTGGGTTTCGCGTTAGCATCCATCTTATACGCCTCCCTGGCTGGGGCGAAACAAAAAACCGCCTACCCACATGCCGATCAGCGCGAGTCAGTCGGTCATATTGAAACAGATTTCACATGCAGAAGGACATGCCTCTGTCCCGGTAAGCAATTTGCAGCAACGGAGAGAGGGCCACTTGAGAGGAGTTGACCCCGGAAAGAGAGTTATCTCCTTGCAAAGAGAATACTGACAATCAGGGCGGAAAGCAAGCCCTACTTTTCGGCCTCAGCCTCACCCCAAAGGGCGAATGGGGGGCGGTCAGCGGATTGCCTTCGGCATAGCGGACTAGCGGAACTGCCCCCTGGGAGGTGGCACGGCTTGTCCTCCAGGCGATCTTGGGAGACTGCCGAGGAGGTCTTCCAGCGTGACATAAGAGGTTCCTCGCGCCTGCCGCTTCGACAGAGCCTGCAAACGCTGTTCCGGCGCTACGCGCGGTTGGTCATCGAAGGCGAATTCCGCTCCGCCTACTCTGGCGCGCGCACGCTGCTGGCCCTGCCAGTCCGCGCCGATGGCCGGGTGGATGCGTACACCATTCAGGGTTGGTCAAACACCGCCAGCCGCGCAAAGCGCGCATCGGAGCCGGATGTGCAGTCGCCGCCGAATTGGTGGTGGATGATGTCAAAGGCGATGCGCGGGCGGTTCTGCGAGTCAAACGTCAGATCCACGCCGCCCTCGCCCCGGTAGTTGGGCAGGCCCAGGTCGAGCGCAGCCCAATTAGCTGGTTGTAGACAGCCCCCCTCACACGCCAGGTAATATAGCCGGTTGGGCGGAAGATCGCCGCCGTCGCCTGTGCCGGGATAGAGCGCCATCCGCACCCGGTCGTTCCCATCCACGCGCAGCGTGAACACGTTGTCACTCCTCACGCCGCTCGTCGCCGTCCAATTGGCGGCGTTTGTGCAGGCGGCGTCACAGGCCGCGTAGAACGTGCCGCCGTCGGGCGCGCCGAAGGGGTTGGAGAAGAAGACGAAGCGCGGGCGGCCCTGCGGATCGAGCGCGAAACCCCTTTTCTACTCTATCTGCGGGTTTCGAAAAGGCCGTTTTTCAAGCAGTTTGCGCGTACACTTTCTGTCAAGCTGGCGTTTTTCAGGCTGAAATCACGCTCGGCCAACGAAAAACCCGCAGATAGAGTTCACTATCTTCACGAACCTGCCGAAGGTGCGCGCGCATGGCCGCGCGGGCGTCATCCGGGTCGCGGCGCATCACAGCCTCGAGGATGCGCTTGTGATGACACTGCCCGCGTTGCAACCCGCCCTCGACCAGCGCAATGCGCTTACGTTGTTCCCGCAACAGGTCAACCACTGAGTCGATCAGGATGGGGAGGATCGAATTCTGCGTGGCTTCTGCGAGCGCGAGGTGAAAGTCCAGATCGGCTTCGACGAATTTGTCGGCGTTGTTCAGCGCGTCGTCCATCGCGGCCACGGCTTCGCGCATTGCCACGACGTTGTCCTCAGTGGCGCGGGCAGCGGCCAGCGCAGCGATTTCGGCCTCGAACATCTCGCGGACTTCGACGAGATCCCTCAAGTCTTCGGCGCGCCCGATTTTGATCATCAGGCCCAGCGAATGGCGCACGGCCTGCGGCGTGCCGTTGGTGATGAACGTGCCCCGCCCCGGTTGAACCTCCACCAGCCCTTTCTCATGCAGAGCCTTCACCGCCTCGCGCACCGCCGTCCGGCTCACGCGGAACTGCTCGCCCAGCTCGCGTTCGGGCGGCAGGCGGTCGCCAGCCTTCAGCTCGCCGGAGAGGATACGCTGCTGGATCTGTTCAACTATTTTTTCGTACAGCCGGCCAGATTGAATTGGAGTATACAAGTAAAATTCGTTTGGTATGATGATATGGTGGTATGATGTTTA
>DAOTXG010000511.1:0-15474 GCA_034435515.1 Anaerolineales bacterium | reverse complement strand
GACCCCCTCCCCGGTCCCCTCCCCCACGCTGCCTGCGCCGGCTGGGGCGGCGACCCAACCTTTGATCATCCTCCCACCGCCGTCTACACCCCGCCCGACGACGAGTGCGGCCATTGCGATTGGCGGAGGAACAGGCATGAGTGACCTGCGCCTCAACCGGCAGGTCATCCAGAGCGCGTTCTTCGATGGCGTCCGGCTGACGCTGATCGTGTTCGCTCTGCTGGGGGCTTACGCCGGATTGCGCGCCGCCTGGCGCGCGCGCCGCCGATAACCAGACCACATGACCATCCCTCTGAAACGTCCCAAGGAAATTGCCGAGATGCGCGCCGCCGGGCGGTTGGTGGCCGAGACCTTTGCCCGCCTCGCCGAGGCCGTCCATCCCGGCGTCACGCTGGCCGAACTCGACCGGCTGGCGGCGGATTACCTCAAACGTCAGGGCGCGGAGCCGCTGTACAAAGGCTATCGCGGCAACCCGCCCAATCACCCGCCCTTTCCCGGCGTCATCTGCGCCTCCGTCAACCAGGAAGTCTGCCATGGCCTGCCCAACCGGCGCGCGCTGAAAGCGGGCGATATCGTCGGCGTGGATATTGGGTTAAAATATAAGGGCTATTGCGGCGATGCCTGCGTCACCTATGCGGTTGGTAAAATAGGCTCCGCGGCCCAGCATTTACTGGACGTCACGCAAGAATGCCTGCGGCGCGGCATCGCGGCGGCCCAACCGGGCCGGCACTTTGGCGATATTGGCGCCGCCATTCAGGCCTATGCCGAAAGCCAGGGGTTCAGCGTCGTGCGGGAATGGGGCGGGCATGGCATCGGCAAGAAACTGCACGAGCCGCCCTCCGTCCCGCACACCGGCCCGGCCGGCGCCGGCTCGCGTCTGCGCCCCGGCATGGTCTTTACGATTGAGCCGATGATCAACGCCGGAAAACCGGAGTGGAAATTGCTTCCGGACGGGTGGACAGTCATCACCGCCGACGGTTCCCTGTCGGCGCAGTTCGAGCATACGATCGCCATCACCGAGCACGGTCCGGAGATTCTGTCTCAGTTGTGAATCAGCCTACGCTCTCTGAATGCGGCATGGGGGTGCTTGCAAAAGAGGCGGGCTTCAGGCAAAATTACTTCCTAACCACAGAGCGTACCCATGTTTCCCACCTACTCCCCTACCCCTCAACCTAAAAAGTTTTCAGATAAGTATTTGATCGTCGGTCTCGGCAACCCGGGGCGTGAATATCGGCTTAACCGCCATAACGTCGGGTTCATCTTGCTGGATCGCCTCGCTCAACGCTATGGCCTCCCCGCTTTCACCAAGCGGCAGGGCAAAGCCCTGATCACCACCGGGACGATCGGCGATGCGCCTGTCGTTCTGGTCAAGCCTCAGACTTACATGAACCTGTCGGGCGAAGCGGTCGGATCACTCTTCCGCTCCTACGAAATCCACCGCGACCGGCTGCTGGTCTGCGTGGACGATATTGACATCCCCGTGGGCACCCTCCGGCTCCGCGCCCGCGGCACGTCGGGCGGCCAACGGGGTCTGCAGTCCGTCATTGACCACGTCGGCACGCAGAACTTTCCGCGCGTGCGCGTGGGCATCGGGCGGCCGCAAGGCGCGCGCGCCCCGGCCTCCCATGTCTTGCAGGACATACAGGGCGACGAGATCGAGCTGATCAGCGCCATCATCGACAAAGCGGTCGAGGCGATCGAGACCTACATCCGGGGCGGGATTGTGCTGGCGATGAGCCGCTACAACGGCCCACTCGGCCGCGAAGGCTAAACCCGACCCCCAATTGCCCCAATCACACGCTCCGCCCGCGCTCGCGCGTCCTTCGGGCGGGTCAGCGGGGATCGGTAATGGATCTGTGGATCTTTCCGGCCTCCTCTCTGCGCTCCGTTCCCTGCCCGAATACCCCGCGGCGCTCGCCGCTTTTGGCGCGCCCGCGGAGGCGCCTCAGAGCGTCGCCTTCAAGTTAGCGCGGGCGAATCGCGCCCCTGTCGCCGCCGCGCTCGCCGCCGACGCGCCGCGCCCGACGCTGGTCGTGTGCGCCCGCGCCGACCGCGCCCTGACGCTGGCCGAAGAACTCGCCGTCTGGACGGTCGGAGACCGGGCCGCCCGCGCGCGCAGCGTGCACTTCCCCGAACCCGATCCGATCTTTTACGAATACGACGCCTGGCGGCCGCAGACGATTCGCGCGCGCCTGATCGCGCTCACTGCGCTCACCTACCCGAACCTGCAACCAGCGGCCCGGTCTCCGATCGTGGTCGCCTCTGCCCGCGCCCTCATGACGCGCACCCTCCCCAAGCGCGATTTTCTCGCCAACAGCCGCTCCCTCATCGTCGGCCAGCCTGTGCGGCTGGAAAAGCTGCTCGAAGCCTGGGTCGGGGCCGGATACATCGCCGAAACCGTCGTCGTCCAACCCGGGCAGTTCTCCCGCCGGGGCGGGATTATTGACATCTACCCCATCGCCGACGAACTGCCCGCCCGCCTCGAACTCTTCGGCGACGAGATCGAAACCATCCGCCGCTTTGACCCGGCCACCCAGCGCTCCGGCGAGAAAACCGACCGCCTCGTCGTCACCCCCGCGCGCGAAGCGTTGCCCCGCCATTGGCAGGCGGCATGGGAACTCAAAGCCGAGGCAGACGAACCGTCCAACTTCCAGGCGCCAACCTCCAACCTCGAATTCCACCTCCCCCGCATGTTCCCGCCAGCCAGCCTGCTGGAGTACCTCCCCGCTCGCTCCCGCGTGCTGATTGACGACTGGCCCGAACTTGAAGACACGGTGAGCGAGTTTGAAGAGCAGGCCCTGCAACTGCGGGCGGATCAAATCAAGGCCGGCATCATCCCCGACGATTTTCCGCTGCCCTATCTCACCTGGGGCGAACTGCAGGACGAACTCGCAGAGCGAGAGCGCGCGCCAATCTTTCTCTCTGCCCCGCCTCCCTCTCCCACTGGAAGAGGGGTTGAGGCTGACGCGCAAGCGGAAATCCCGGTGATTGACCTCGGCGCGCGCTTCCACCCCGGCCCGCGCTACGGCGGCCAACTCAAGCCCCTGCTCGATCACCTGTTCGTAGTGACGCACGACAGCGCGTCGCGCGCCGTCGTCGTCACCCGGCAGGCGCAGCGCCTCGCCGAACTCTGGGGCGAACACCACGCGTACGCGTACCGCCCCCCCACGGACTCCATCACGACCTTGCCGGAACCCGGCGAACTCGTCTTCGTCCAAGGCGCGCTCTCCGAGGGCTGGCGGCTTGACCTGCCCGCGGAAGAAGGACGAAAGACCAGGGACGAGGGACCCTCGGACTCCTTGCTCCCTCCTTCCCTAACTCTAACTCCCTCCTCCCTACATCTGCTGACCGACGCCGAAATCTTCGGCTGGGCCAGGCCCGAACCGCGCCGCCGTCACCCCGTGGTGGGGCATCCCTATGCCCTCGCCCCCGAAGCCAACTACGCCGACCTCAGCCCCGGCGATTTTGTCGTCCACGCCGACTTCGGCATCGGGCGCTTCCGCGAGCTGGTGCGCCGCACGGTCGAGGCGGTGGAGCGTGAATACCTGCTGCTCGAATACGCCGACGGCGACGAGTTGTACGTCCCCATCTACCAGACCGATCGCCTCACGCGCTATATCGGCGGTGGCAATGGCATCCCCATGCCATCGCTCTCCCGCCTCGGCTCAACCGAGTGGCAGACGGTCAGGAGCAAAACCCAACAGGCGGTCGAAGAGATGGCGAAGGAGATGCTGGAACTGTACGCCCGGCGCGAGACGGCGCAGGGCAAAGCCTTCGGCCCCGACACGCCCTGGCAGGCCGAACTGGAGGCCGCTTTCCCCTACGTGGAGACCGAAGACCAGCTGCGCGCTGTCGGTGAAGTCAAAGCCGACATGGAACAGCCGCGCCCGATGGACCGGCTGATTTGCGGCGACGTGGGCTACGGCAAAACCGAAGTGGCGCTGCGGTCTGCATTCAAGGCGGTGATGGACGGGACCCAGGTCGCCATCCTCGTCCCGACGACCGTCCTCGCCCAACAGCACCTTCACACTTTTCAGACGCGCCTTGCGCCCTATCCGGTTATCGTCGAGATGCTCTCGCGTTTCCGCTCGCGCGCTGAGGCGGAGCAGATCACCGGCGAGCTGGCCCAGGGCAAGATAGACATCGTCATCGGCACGCATCGCCTGCTGCAACAGGATGTCGTCTTCAAAAATCTCGGCCTGCTCATTATTGACGAGGAGCAGCGCTTCGGCGTCACGCACAAAGAGCGCCTCAAGCAGATGCGCACCGAAGTGGACGTGCTGACCCTGACCGCCACGCCCATCCCGCGCACGCTGTACATGGCCCTGACCGGCGTGCGCGACATCTCGACCATCAACACCCCGCCCGAGGAGCGCCTGCCCATCCTCACCCACTCGGGGCCGTACAACGAGCGTGTCGTGCGGCAGTCCATCCTGCGCGAACTCGACCGGGGCGGGCAGGTGTTCTTCGTCCACAACCGGGTACAGAGCATCGGCATCATCCGGCGCAAACTGGAGCACCTGGTTCCGGAGGCGCGCCTGGGCGTGGGGCACGGGCAAATGGACGAGCACGAGCTCTCGAAGGTCATGGACCAGTTCACCGCGGGCGAGATTGACATCCTGCTCTGCACGTCCATAATCGAGTCGGGCCTCGACATCCCAAACGCCAAAACGCTCATCGTGGATCGCGCCGACACGTTCGGGCTGGCGCAGTTGTATCAGCTGCGCGGGCGCGTGGGACGCGGCGCGGCGCAGGCCTACGCCTACTTCTTCACCGACCGCCGCCACCGCCCCACGCCAGAGGGCCGCGAGCGGCTCGAGACCATCGTCGAACAGAAAGAACTGGGCGCGGGCTACTCGATTGCCATGCGCGACCTGGAAATGCGCGGCGCCGGCGACCTGCTCGGCCCCCGCCAATCGGGGCACATCTCCGCCGTCGGCTTTCACCTGTATACGCGGTTGTTGGCCGAAGCGGTCAAGAAACTCAAAGCCTCGCGTAGCGCCCCAACTCCCCAAGCTCCGATCCGCGAGGAGGTCGGACTGGAATTGGGGACGCTGGCGCGGGACGCTGGCGCGGGATTTTCAATTTCAGTGGATTTGCCCATCCCCACCTCCATCCCCGCCGATTATGTGAGCGACCGCGCTTTGCGCCTTCGGCTCTACCGGCGGCTGGCCAACCTCGGCGAGGAAAACGACGTGGAGGCGATGGGCGCGGAGTTAGCCGACCGCTTCGGCCCTCGGCCTCGCTCGCTGGAAAACCTGCTCTACCAACTGCGGGTGAAAATCCGCGCCGGGCGGGCGGGGGTGAGCGCCGTCGCCAGCGATAACGGGCAGATTGTCTTGACCCTGCCCGCCCTCGGCGAGACCGATCAGGCTTATCTGCGCGACAGCGGCAGCCTGGGCGCAGGCATCCGGGTCAGCAAAAATCGCCTCTGGCTGCCGCGCGCCAGCGAAAAGGACTGGCGCGAACTGTTGTTGAAAGTATTAGAGCAGCTGGCGGCGGAGAAAGGGAGTTTACAGCCGGCTTGAGAGAGTGTTCTGAAAATGCTTGTAGCCCGCGTCGCACGCTCTGAGCCGTTGTAGACTCGTCGGATAGGGTTGTAATCCTTTACTCTTTACTCCTTACTCTTATTCCCGCCGCCCTCAACTCCTCCTCCCTCTCCACCTTCGTAAACCGATTAATCGTCGCCCAATCCACCAGCCAGGGGAACCACTGATTTATCCAGGCGCTTAAGTTCCACGCCCAGGGGAGCACCAGATTAGCGCGCGGGCGTTCGCTCCGCGCCAACTCCACCACCGCGCGGGCGACATCTTCCGCCGTTAACAACATGAACTTGGGGGTCGTCGCCTTCGTCTTCCGCTTAATCCCGGCATGTAATCCGAACTCCGTCGCCACGCCGCCCGGATAAATCACCGAGACTTTGACGCCCCACGGCGCCGCCTCGCGCCGCAGGGCCTCTGAAAACCCGCGCACCGCGAACTTGCACGAGGCATAGATCGTATAGGTCGGCGTGCCGACCCACCCGGCCATGGAGGCCATGTTGATGATATGCCCGCCCCTCTGCCGGATCATGACTGGCAGCACCTGGCGCGTGGTTTGCACTACGCCCAGCACGTTCACCGCGTATTGAGCCTCGATGTCTTTCACCGGGTCCAGGTTTTCCAGCCAATCCAACCGCCCGAAACCGGCGTTGTTGAACAACACGTCAATCCGCCCGAACCGCGCCAGCGTTTGCGCGACGAGGTTTTGGATGTCGGCCAGGCGGCCCAGGTCGGCGGGGACGACGAGCGCCGCCTCCGTGGTCGCGGCATCCCCCTCCGTGGTCGCGGCACGCTGCGCGCCATGCCGCAGCGCTGCGGCATCTGCCCCCGTGGCTGCGGCACGCTGCGCGCCATGCCGCAGCGCCTGCAGGTCTCTGGCTACTGCTTCGAGCCGCTCGACGCGCCGCGCCGCGAGCACCACCCGCGCCCCCTCCCGGCCAAACGCGCGCGCTGCTGCCTCGCCAATGCCCGAGGAAGCCCCAGTGACGATGACGACTTTATCCTTCAGTTCCCTCAGTTCCTTTAGTTCGGTGCTTTTAGCCAAGATTGACATCAGGGACCTCTGGCGGCTTACTCGCTTGTGCCCTCACTGGCGGAGGTGGGCATTGAAGCGGCCAGAGGCAGGATGAAGTAGAAACAAGAGCCATGGCCGACCCGGCTTTCCACGGCCATCCGGCCGCCGTGGCTCTCGACGATCTGCTTGCAAATGCTCAGGCCCAGGCCGATGCCGCTGCGCCGCCGCGTCGCCGAAGGGCCGTCCACCTGGTAAAAACGGTCGAAGACGTGCCCCAATTTGTCGGTGGCGATGCCGATGCCCGTGTCGCGCACTTCGACACGCACCGAGTCGCTGCCGGGCAAGACGGCCAGGTGAATATCGCCGCCCGGATCGGTGAATTTCATCGCGTTGCTGAACAGATTATCGAACACCTGCGAGAGCCGGAGCGAGTCGCCGGAGATGATCACTGGCGTCTCCGGCAGTTTAGCCGTCAAGTGCAGCCCGGCTTCCTGGGCGGCGGCGGCCACGCCATCGGCGGCCGCGCGCGCAATCGTCGCCAGATCGAGCGGCTGCCGCTTCAGGGTGTCCGGGCCGACCACCTGCAGGGTCAAAATGTCGTTCACCAGCCGCACCAGCGTGTTGGTTTTGTCGGCCACCACGCGCAGGCCCTTCTCCTGTTCCGGCAGCAGAGGGCCGAATTGGCCGTCGAGTAGCAGGTCCACGTAACTCTTCAGGAACGTGATCGGCGTGCGTAGTTCGTGGGAGATGTTCTGGACCATCTCATCTTTCAACTGGTCTCCCTGCGCCAGTTCGTCGTACGCGGCCTGCAGCGAGTTCGCCCGCGTTTCCAGCTCCTGGTAGAGCTCCGCGCTCTCGATGGCCACCGCCGCCTGCGTGGCAAAACTCGCGATCAGGTTCAAGTCGTGCGGCTTAAACCCACGCATCCCCTCGCGGTGAACCGTCATCACGCCCGTCGTGCGCTGACTAACCTTCAGCGGCACGGCGATCAGGTTCTCCGGCGTTTGGGGCGTGTCGGGGACCGGCTTGCCGCGTGGGTCCAGCTCCACCCGGTTGACCAGTTCGCCTTTGCCGGTGAGCGCCACCAGGCCGGTAATGCCCTCGCCCAGGGCGATAGTGACGGCGGAGATTTGCGCGGCGTATTTGTCGTGGATGACCAGGGGGCGCAGGACCTGCGCCTCGGCGTCGAGTTTGTAGATGGTGCACGAATCGGCGTTCACCAGCCGCCGGGCAAATTGGGCAATCGAGTCCAACCGGCGCTCCAGGCGCATTGAAGAGCTCAAGGCCAGGGTGGTCGAGAGCAGCGCCGAAACCTCGTCGGCGCGCTGCCGGGCTTCGGCGTACAGGCGCGCATTCTCCACCGCCACCGCCAGCTGGCCGCCGATGACCTCCAGCGTCGTCAGGTCGTCCGGGCCGAGACCCCCTGGCCGGTCGCTCTGCACGTCGAGCACGCCAATGATACGATCCTGGGCAATGAGCGGCAAGGCCATTTCCGAGCGAGTCTCCGGGAAGAACGGATAGGGCATGAACAGCGCATCGGCCTGCGCGTCCGCCGCCAGGCGCGTCCGAGCGTTCCGCGCTACCCAGGCGATCAGACCTGGGCCGTCGAGCAGCAGGCGGATCTCCGGGATCGTCATCTGGCGGCGCGCGCTATAGCGCGCGCGAAAGATAATCTCCTTGCCCTCGATCAGCCCGGCGTTGGCGTGATAGTAGCCAAAGGCCGCTTCCAGGCGCTGGCCGACCTTGTCCATCAGCGCCTCGACGTCCAGGAGGCCGGCGATGTCCCGCCCGACCTCGTTGATCAACTGCATCTGTTCGGCCCGCCGCCGGGCGGCCTGGTATAAGCGGGCATTTTCCACCGCCACGGCCAGCTGGCCGCTGATGGCCTCGAGCACGGCCAAATCTTCCGGCCCCAGCCCATCCGGCCGGTCGCTCTGGACGTCCAGCACGCCAATCAGCTGGTTGTGGGCGATGAGCGGCGCGACGACTTCCGACCGCGTCTCCGGAAAATTTATATTGGGCAGATAATCGGCGTCGGCCTGGACATCCAGCGTGAGGCGGGGCTGAGCGTTGCGAGCGACCCAGGCAATCAACCCTGGCCCGTCGACGGCCAGCCTCATCTCCGGCATTAAACGGTTGCGCCGCGCGTCGAACCAGGCCGGGAAGACGATCTGATCGCCGCCCCCTGCCCCCGCCTGTGGAGGTTGGGGGGCCAGCAAGCCCACCTTGGCGTGATAATAGCCGAAGGTCTTCTCTAAGCGCTGGCTCACCTGGGTCAGCAGACTATCCACATCCAGGATGCCGGCCAGATCACGCCCGACTTCGTTCACCAGGCGCATTTGCTCAGCCTGACGTTGAGCCGTCTGGTACAGCCGGGCGTTTTCCAGAGCGGTCGCGACGTGGCCTCCCAGGGCCTGCGCGAGTTGTATCTCTGCCTCAGTAAATACGCGATCCCGCCGGCTTTCCCACAAATGCACGTAGCCTAGCGGCCGTCCCTGGCGCACCAGAGGGACGACCATCGTCGCGCGCCCGTCGTAGTGACGGAAGTGCTCACGCTCAAAATCCGTCGCCTCGGGATCATCCGCGGCGACGTGCGCCGGCCGCCCGGTGTAGACGACCTGCATGGTCTTGCGGAGGGATTCGAGCGGGAAGGAACTCAGGGAACTAAAGGAACTCAGCTGGCGCTCCCGCTCGGAGGCCTCGGCGCTGTAATATTCGGCGACGACCGTGGCGTGGGTGTCGCCGACCTCGACGACGTAGGCGCTGGTGACGTTCAACGCGCGGCCCACCTGCTCGACGATGGCCGTCAGCACTTTGTCCAGGTCCAGACTGGCCGAGGCGGCCGCCTGAGCTTTGAGCAACGTATCCAGCTCATGGGCCTGTTGCTCGGCGCGCGCGCGCAGGCCGGCGCTGTGAATGGCCGCAGCGGCCTGGCCGGCGAATTCCTCGGCCAGCGCCACATCCCGCTCGGTAAACACGCGCCCGCCCACTTCGTCCTTCACGTCGAGCACGCCGAGCAGCTGCCCGCGCCACAGGATGGGGACGCTGAGCACAGGGAACTGAGAGGACTCAGGGAACTTGTGGGTGTCCGCCGGCCAGTCCTGTGCAACCAGCGACTGGCCGGACTCGGCCACCCGCCCGGCCACGTCCTCGCCAAAGTCTACCTCCGTTCCTAGTGACGCACGGGCGTGCATCAACCCCGTTTGTAGTGACGCACGCGAGTGCGTCAACCCGACGGCGGCCACCAGGCGCAGCTTCCGCCGGGCCAGGTCGGCTTCGTAAATCACGCCGCCCGTCACGCCCATCAGCGCGCTGGCCCGCTCGGCAATCGTCTGCAGCAGGCGCGGCATTTCCAATTCGGCGGTCAGGTCGCGGGTCGTCTCCTGCAAAACCGCCAGCACTCTCAGACGCTCGCTGAGCTCGCTCAACAGGCGGCCCAATTCGTCGCGCGTCGCGGGCAACGTTTGTAGTGACGCACGTGAGTGCGTCAGGCCAAGCGAAAATTGATCCAGCGCCGCTTGCAGGCCCTGAATGGCCTGTTGGAATTCCCGGTTCAGGAGAAAAGCGGCCAAAACGGCGCCGATTAACACCAGACCGACTGCCAGGCCGGTGAAGGCCAGCACTTCGTCCAGCGCGGCTGGATTAACCACCCACATGACCACGACCGTCAGCCCGATGGGGATGACGGCGCATAGGATGCAAGTCAACAGAATTTTGTGCAGGAATTTCAAGGCCAGGGTAAGAGGTAAGAGTAAGGAGTAACGAGTGTTGAAGCGGGCCTGCTGAGCGACAGTCGAAGCATGGCCGCTGTAGTAACGACTTCAGTCGTTCCCCGGTGTAGTAACGACTTTAGTCGTTCCCCGCTGTAGTCACGACTTCAGTCATTCCTGTAGTAACGACTTCAGTCGTTCCCCACTGTAGTAACGACTTCAGTCGTTACTGTCGTTCCCCCCTGTAGTCACGACTTTAGTCGTTCTCTGCCGAGGCTGTTTACTTTTCCGCCGCGGGCGGGTTTTCTTGCTCCCCTCAAACGCGCTGGCCTCCAGCGCTGCCGCCAGGACTTCGTCTACATGCTCGACAAACACGAATTTCAAATCGCGTTTCGCGTTCTTGGGCACATCCACCAGGTCTTTGTCATTCTTCCTGGGCAGGACAATCGTCTTCAGCCCGGCCCGGTGGGCCGCCAGCACTTTTTCCTTGATCCCGCCGACGGGCAGGACACGCCCGCGCAGCGTGATTTCGCCCGTCATGCCAACTTCCTTATGTACTTTGCGACCGGTGAAGGCCGAGATCAGCGCCGTCGCCAGGCTGATACCCGCGCTTGGCCCGTCCTTGGGGATTGATCCTTCGGGAATGTGAATATGTGTGTCCGTCTTCTCAAAACGGCTGTAATCCACGCCCAGCGCTTTAGCGCGCGATTTGAGATACGACAGCGCCGCCTGCGCGGACTCTTGCATGACTTCGCCGACCTGGCCGGTGATCTGCAGGCCGCCCTTCCCCGGCAGGAGCGCGACTTCGATGGGCAGGGTATCGCCGCCCGCCTCGGTCCACGCCACGCCGGTCACCACGCCCACCTCGTCCTGCTTTTCCGCGTCCATGGGCGTATACTCCGGCGGACCAAGATATTTGTGCAGGGATTCGGCGGTAACGCGCGCGGGGAGCGGTTTGCCCTCGGCTTTGCGGCGGGCCAGTTTGCGGCACACGCGCGCAATCTCACGTTCCAGGTTGCGCACCCCGGCCTCGTAAGTATACGTACGGACGAGACGGCGGATCGTCTGCTCGGGGAAGGCCACTTCGGTCGGGCCTAACCCGTTTTCCTGCAATTGGCGCGGGATGAGAAACTTGCGGGCGATGCTGAGCTTCTCTTCCTCGATGTAACCTGGGAACTCGATGACCTCCAGCCGGTCCTGCAAAGCGGGCGGCACCGTGCCGAGTGTGTTGGCAGTGGTCACGAAGATCGCCTTGGAGAGGTCGTAGTCCACGTCCAGGTAATGGTCCATGAAAGCGTGGTTCTGCTCGGGATCCAGCACTTCCAGCAGGGCCGCCGCCGGGTCGCCGCGAAAATCCTGGCCGAGTTTGTCAATCTCGTCCATCATGATCAGCGGGTTGACCGAGTTGGCGCGGCGCATGGCCTGGATCACCCGGCCGGGGAGCGCGCCGATGTACGTGCGGCGGTGGCCCCGAATTTCGGCCTCGTCCCGCACGCCGCCCAGGCTGAGACGGGCGAACTTGCGTCCCAGGGCCTCGGCAATCGAGCGGCTGAGCGAGGTCTTGCCGGTGCCGGGCGGGCCGACGAAGCACAGGATGGGCGTGCGCATTTTGTCCTTCGCCAGTTTTTTGACGGCGATGAATTCGAGGATGCGCTCTTTCGCCCTGGGCAGTCCGAAGTGCTGCCGTTCCAACACGGCCTCGGCGTGTTTGATGTCGAGGTTATCCGTGGTCGCCGTCACCCAGGGGAGCTCCACCAGCCAGTCGAGGTAGGCGCGGATGATGCCGACCTCCGGCGAGAACGGGGCCATCTGCGTCAGCCGCTCGACCTCCTTGAGCGCTTTCTGGCTCACCTCCTCCGGCATCCGCGCGGCCAGGACTTTCTCGCGCAGATCGTTCACCTCTGCGCTCCAGGAGTCGGTCTCGCCCAGTTCGCTCTGGATGGCCTTCATCTGCTCGCGCAGATAGAACTCGCGCTGGTTCTTGTCCACCTCGCTCTGCACTTTGGAATGAATGGAGTCTTCGAGTTCGAGGACGTCCAGTTCCTTGCCCAGCAGGACGCTGACGCGCTGGAGGCGCACCGTCGGATCGAACGTCTCGAGGATGGACTGCCGCTCGCCCAGGTCCAGGTTGAGGCTGGAGGCCACCAGGTCGCCCAGCCAGCCCGGTTCCTCGACGTTCATGGCGAAGACGTAGGCTTCTTCGGGCAGGGAGGGGTTCAGCCGGACACATTTCTCGAACAGCGCCAGCACCGCCCGCATCAGGGCCTCGGTCGCGCGCGGCTTGGCGGGGGATTCGTAGACCGGGCGGGCTTTGACGACGTAGTAAGGCTCGGTCTGCGTCACCAAGACAATCTCGACCCGCCGCCGCCCTTGCGCCAGCACCGAGTGGGCGCCGTCGGGCATCCGCAGCATCCGCCCCACGGCGATTTCCGTGCCGACCTGATACAGATCCTCGATGATCGGGTCCTCGACCTCCGGGTTGATCTGCGTGGCGGCGATCATGGTGAGGTTGTTGGCGTTGGCCGCCTGAATGGCCGCCATGGACTTCTCGCGCCCGACGAACAGCGGCGTGACCATGTGCGGGAACATGACCATGTCGCGCAGGGGCAGGAGGGCGCATTCGATCAGGCCTTCCTCGTCCGGCGCGGCCTCGGCGATTTCGTAGAGCTCCTCGGCGCGGCGGTTCATTGCCTCGGCGAAGTCCGAGCGCATGAGTTGATGGCGGAACTCTCTGTCGAACATAGAAGGTCGTCCGAGATTAGAGCGTGACAATTGGGCGCTCAATCTCTGATCGTTACCCTCCCCATCTCAGTCCAGGCCGCCTGCGCTTCGGCCACCACGAACAGGCTGCCGCAGGCCAGGATCACCTCGTCCGGCGCAGCGTGTTGCAGGGCGCGCTCCAACGCGCGCGCCACCGCCGGGAGGACGTGGACGTCGAGGCCGGGCCGCGTGGCTTGAGCCAGATCCGCCAGTTCCTCCGGATCCAGCGCGCGGGGGTGAACGGCCTGTACCAGCGTGACGCGGGCGACGGTCTCCCCGGCCAACAATTCGGCGAACATCCCGGCCACATCTTTATCCGAAGACGCGCCGAAAAGCAAATGCACGCGGCGGCCCGGAAAGTAGTCGGCCAGCGCAAGCCTCAACTTCTGCGCCGAGTCGCGGTTGTGCGCGCCGTCCACCACCAGGCCGGGGCGGCGCTGGAGAATTTCAAAGCGGCCCGGCCAGTTCACGGCGCGAAAGCCCTCCTCAATCGCCGTGTGCGCGAGGGGCAGGCCGCGCTCGCGCAGCGCCATGAGCGCCGCGTAAGCCACCGCGCCATTTTCGACTTGATGCCGTCCGAGCAGCGGGAGCTCGAGCTTGAGCGGGACCCACTCGACCAGGTGGCCCTGCGCGTGAAGCGTGTCCAACTGTTCTTGCTCCTCGGCCGACCAGATGGCAAAAGTCTGGCTGTCGAGCGAGTGGCGCAACGGGGTGAAGAGCCAGTCGCGGCCCACCAACGTGAGCGGCGCGCCGCGCTCGGCGGCGATGTGTTCCAGCACCCGGCGCGCCTCGTCTTTTTGCGGCGCGCTCACTACAGGCACGGCAGGCTTGATGATGCCCGCCTTCTCGCCCGCGATCTCGGCCAGCGTGCTGCCGAGCAAATTCGTGTGATCGTAACTGAGCGAGGTGATCACCGAGACCAGCGGGGTGACGACGTTCGTCGCATCCAGCCGCCCGCCCAGCCCGACTTCGACGACGGCCACGTCCACTTGGGCCTGAGCGAAATACACGAAAGCCAGCGCCGTCGTTAATTCGAACGTGGTCAGGCCGGGCACGGTGGTCACCCTCGGGCGCATCGCCTCCACAATCTCGGCGACCGCCTCGCGCGGGATCAGTTCGCCGTTCACGCGCACTCGTTCGCAAAAGTCCTGCAAGTGCGGCGAGGTGTAAAACCCGGCGCGATAGCCCGCCGCCTGGAACGCGCTGGCGCACATGGCCGCGACCGAGCCTTTGCCTTTGGTGCCCGCGAGGTGCAAGACAGGATAACGAGTGTGCGGATTGCCCAGCGCGTCGAGGAACCTGACCATGCGGCCCAGGTCAAACGTCTGCGCCGAATATTTGTAGGTGCGCACCTGGCCGTAATCCACAAAACTATAGAGGTAATCGAGAGCGTCCTGGTAGGTAAACATCGCTTATGATGTTAGCATGAGGCGGGCGAAAAGGAAAATGCGCGGGCGTTTGAATTAATCTTTCCTTTCTGGTAGAGTTCGGACGTGCGCGCCCGAGGACGCATACGCGGACCGGGCGCAAACCTTGTCCCCGGCTGTCGCCGCCCTCATGCGTCTCTCTGTTTTTCTCACTTCCCTGACCGCCCTCATCGCCGCCGCCCTGCTGTTGGTCGGGGCGTGGCTGAGCCTGCGCCCTGGTGGCCCGCCGCTGCAAACTGCCTCCTTTTCTCTAACCACGATCACCCCGAACGCCGATGGCCGGGACGATGTGACGCGCTTGCGCTATACCCTGCGGCGTCCGGCGGTCGTTTCGATTTACTTCCTCGACGCGAGCGGACGGCGTTTCGACTTCCGCGAGGCCCGGCCGCGCGGCTCAGGCGAACATGCCCTCGACTTCAGCGGCATTGTCAACCCTTATCGTCTGCCCGGCGACGCTTTCGAAGGGCAGGTGCTGGCGCGCGTCTTGCCGAACGGCGTGTACCGCTGGGTGATTGAGGCGCGCGACGACGCCGGCGCGTACAATTCAATTGAAGGCGCGCTGACCATCGCCGACGCCGACGCGACGCTGCCTGAACTGCGCGGCCTGGCGGTCGGCTCGCCGTTCTTCACGCCAAACCAGGACGGCCTGAACGACCGCGCGACGATCAACGTTTACCTGACGAAAGACGTCAACCCCGACGGCCTGCATCTTTTCCTCGTCGGCCCGGAGGGCAGCCGGCTACCCATCGGCGAGAAGGCGACCGACATCCAGCCCGGCCAGCGCGGCCTGCACACTTACGACTATGACGGCGGGATTGACCTCGGCGCCAATCCGCCGCCGGACGGCGAATACACCGTGCGGGCCGAGGTCGAAGACCGGTTGGGGCAAAAATTGGCCGTCGAAACCCGCCTGTCGCTCGAGCGCGGCGGCCTGCCGCGCGCCGACATCGTCAACGCGCAGGTGGATTTCTCGGCCGCCACCCTGCGTCTTGGCGACACGCTGTATTTTACGCTCACCGTCG
>DAOTXG010000510.1:0-4905 GCA_034435515.1 Anaerolineales bacterium | reverse complement strand
CGCGTGCCGATCATCACCACGCCGACGATCTGCTGTTCCGGCCCGCGCACCGGGGCGCTGGTCATCAGGTACACCTCCGATTGCGGTATGTTCAGCAGATCAACAAATTTGTCGCTCGGCGCGCCCGGCGGCGGGCGGAGGACATTAGCGACCAGCGCGAGGTTCGACAGATCGGCGCCCTGCGAGGCGAGGTATTCCTGGGAGGCTGGGTCAGCCGTCAGGGTGATCAGTTCCCGGCCCTGCCGATCGCTGACCCGCACGATGTCCACCCGATAATTCAGCGCCAGCGGTTCCAGGAGGTCGCGCACGGCGACCGCGTCGCCGCTGGACACGGCCTGCCAGACGCCGTCGGTGAAAGCCATGACGCGCAGATTATCTAAATGAACCCGCTCCCGCCGCACAATTCCATCGGCCGCCACCCGGCTGGCCTCGTGCAGCCGATTGACAAAACTTTCACGGAACGAGGCGGTGACCAGCTGGGTAATGATATATGTCCCCAGCATGGCGATCAGGACCGTTAACAAGACGTACGGGACGATTAACTGCGCCCGAAGGCTGGGCAGGAAAAGCAACAGGCGAGTCAGCCAGCTCAAAGAGGCGGGACGGGGGGTTGCCTCGCGGACGGAGGGGCGCTCAGACTCGCGCGCTTCCGATGTCATTAACTACCTCATCTCCAGCAGTGAATCCTCTGTTCCTCAATGCAACAAGCCGTTCGTATCGTCAGGCTTTTCCCGGTTCTGCAGAACTATTCCCCCCAATATAGCACAACTCTGTAAACGCGCTGGAGCAACTCCCAGAGGCGTGTGCACGCTAATCAGATCAGGCTGTCCTGTTGTCGAGACGCCCCGGTGGGGCGTCTGCCGGAGACGTTCCGCCGGAACGTCTCTACCGCTGACAAGACCGCGCAGACTTTCAGGGATGGACGACGATGCTGCCGCCGGCGAGGCCCTGGACGGCGTCCGCGTCGTCCGGCGCGCCCATCTGGTTGTCGTAGATGACTACGCCCGTGGCCTTGTCCCAGATCTTGAACCGGAGGCGGTCCACACCCGTCCCGCTGATTTCGCCGTCGCTGGCCATCAGCAGAAAACCGTAATCGCCCTCGTTGTTGATGGCACCCGAGCCGGAAAACTGAACTTTCGGCCCGGTGACGACGAGCCAGTCATAGCTGTCACTATGGAATTTAAGGCCCGCGGCCTGGAAATGAAACTCCGTCTGGCCCTTGGGCGTAACCGCGCTGTGTGGATATTTCGCGACAAAGCCAAAAGTCGCTTTCCCGGTGAGCGCGGGGTCGAGGGTGTAGGCGCCGGTGGGCGACTCAATCCAGCCGCCGCCGGTCACGAAGCCGCCGCCGGGATCGTAGACGACGATGAAATGGAAAACTGACTCGCCGACGCCGCCGTCGTCGTCGGTCACAGTTGTTTTGACCGTGTAGAGGCCGGGGCTGGTGTAGGTATGGAGGTCGCTCGTCGTCCCCATGCCATTCGCTTCGGCGACGAGGCCCACGGAAGTTGTCCCGTCGCCCCATTGCCAGATCGCCGTATGGGTATCCGGCAGGCCGGGGTCGGAGAAACTGGCCTGGACGGGGACCGACGCATTCACCGTAACCGGGTCAATCGGCGCAATGATCGGCCCGACCGTCGGCGCGACGTTCAACACTTCTACCGTCGTCTCCGCCACGGTGGAGAGAGGGACGCCGTTGGTGGCCTGGACCCGGATCGTACGACTGTCCGGCCCGTCGAGGGTTGCGGCGGAGAAAGTCGCGCTTTGGCCGGGCGTCTCGAAAACGCCGTCGTCGTCGAGGTCCCAGGCAAAGGTCAGCGCGCTGTCGCCCAGGGCCATCACAGGAATGGCGCTGCCCTCGGCGACGGTGTAGGGCCCGCCTGCGCTAACGGTGGGCGGGATGCCGATTTTCGCCACGAAAGCGTCGAAGTCGCCGATCAGCGCCGATTGCATGGGATTGACGGTTGGGAAATCAGACGATAAGGTAGACCCGGCCACGTACACGCTTCCCAGGGCGTCTACGGCAATGCTCTTGCCATCGTCGCTGCCGCTGCCGCCCAGGTAAGTGGAATAGTCGAAAGCCAGCGTGGATGCCGCCGGGTCGAAGATCAGTTTCGCGGCGTAAGCATCGCTGGCCCCGGCGTAAGCCTGCAAGGCATTCAGCGTCGGGAAATCGCTGGAAAAGGTGAAGCCAGTGAAATAGGCCTGGCCGAACGCGTCTACGGCGACATCCTGACCCATATCGGCGGCGCTGCCGCCCAGGTACGTCGAGTAGGTGAAAGTGAGCACCGATGTCGCCGGGTCAAAGGCCAGTCTTGCCGCGAAGGCGTCATTCGGGCCGCCGCCGTTAGACGACTGCAAGGGATTGAGTGTCGGGAAATTCGTCGAGGCCGTCCCACCGGTGAGGTAGGCGCCGCCGAAGGCATCTACGGCAATCCCTTCGCCGACATCGCTGCCGGCGCCGCCGAGGTAGGTGGCGTAGGGAAGACTGAGGATAGACGTCATCGGGTCGAAGATCAGTTTCGCCGCGAAAACATCGCTGAGCTCGCCTTTGGCTGGCTGTAAAGCGTTGTTGATCGGGAAGTCTGTCGAAGCCGTCGAACCGATCAGGTAGGCCGCGCCGGAAGCATCCACGGCGATCCCGCCGCTATTTTCGCCGCCGCTCCCGCCGAGATAAGTGCTGTAGGCGAGGGTGAGCGCCGGAGCAGCGGTGGGATCAAAGGCCAGTTTCGCGGCAAAGGCGTCGAAACCGCCTCCCGGCCCTTGCAACGGAAAAGCGGTGGGAAAATTGGGTGAGTTGGTCAGGCCGGTCACGTAAGCCTGACCAAAGGCATCAACCGCGATGCCTCTCCCGAGGTCGTTGCCTGTCCCGCCGAGGTAAGTGCTGTAAGCGAGAGCGAGCGCGGGGGTGGCGACGGGATCAAAGACCAGTTTCGCGGCGAAGGCGTCATTTGGATCGCCGCCATAAGCCGATTGTAAGGCGTTGACTGCCGGAAAATCGGGCGAGGTCGTCGAGCCAACGACGTACGCCTGGCCGGAAGAGGCCTCGACCGCAATCCCTTCGCCGACATCGTTGCCGGCGCCGCCGAGGTAGGTCGCGTAAATCAGCGTGAGCACCGACGTGGTGGGATCAAAGGCCAGTTTGGCGACGAAGGCATCGCTGTCGCCGCCGCCGTAATTCGCTTGTAGCGCGTTGACCGCCGGAAAATCGAGCGAGGTCGTCGAGCCAACCACGTATGCATTGCCCGCGGCGTCTACCGCCGCGCCGAGGGCGCTATCGCCGATGCCGCCGCCGAGGTAGGTCGCGTACACCAGCACCGGGTCAATGACCAGAGGCCAGGTGGAGTCGTACGCGCCAATCTGGAAACCTACCTGGACGGAACCGTCAGCCGAGGCCGGAAGCAAAATGTAGCCGCCGGGGACCTCTTGCCAGACGCCTTCTACAGCCTGGTAAACCAACGGCTGGCGCAGGGTCACTTGCCGCCCGGAGACTTGCAGGACCAGATTTGCCTCGGCATCTAACTCAACTTTTTCGGCGCCGTGGAAACCCAGCGTGATGTCCTGCGGATCCGCGCCAGGGGCGACGACGAAATCGAACTCCAATTGCCGCTGGTCGCCATAGTAGATCAAATCAATACCCGGATACACCTCGTCGTTTTGGACCTGGGCGTAGGTGGGGAGATCAACTTGCCACCGGGCTGGGTCATCACCGCGAAAGTAACTGATCCGGCCTGGTAATTCTGCCCGGCCAATCATTGTGGGGGCAGGCGCAGCATTGACAAGTTGCATCCGCAGCCTGGCCAGGCTGGATGGCGAGTTCGCCGACTGGCGCAGGACGAGCACTGCCTCAGTTGGCGACAAGAAGAGGCTGTACCCGCTGCCCCGGGACAGATATTCGACTGGGGCTGCAGCCTGACCACGGTTAGCCTCAAAGCTCATAGGCAGGCGGCCATAGTGGTTCAGGAACCCGGTCGGGGCAGGATAATTTGGGAGGGTGGTTGATGCAGTTGAATTCTTATGTAAGGAGGTTAGCCAGTTGAGCACTCCCAGAACAACCAAAAAGACCAAGCCGATAAGACATAACCCAATGACCATCTTTCCGCGCATGACTCCTCCCTCTGAGATGCTGATTTTCCGGAAGTGCATGACCCCTGATGAGAATATCGTATGACTCACGAAATAGAAACGCTAAGGGGGCAAAATGACGTTCGTTGCCTAACCAATTTCCTACCATTGGCCTTCGGGAAACGTGGAGACCTCGGCGGGCTTGCCAATATGCTTATACATATGAACGCCCGTGAAAGGTTCTCCCATAATGCCATCGTGAATAGCCCACGAACGCCCACGGACGCTGTTGCTAAACTCCGGCTGGCGGAAGGGGGTAGAGCCGTCGAGTTTGGCCCGCAGGTCGCCGTCGGGCGCGGCGAAGCGATAATGAATGCTCTCCATCCAGCGCCTGCCCTGCTGGTAGGCGAAGCCATAACGCTCAAAAAGAATGGCGTTGTGGTACGCCAGCGGCTCGATGAAGAACAGGTTGTGACCGAGGCGGCTGACGAAGGCTTCGAAGGCCGCCAGCATGTCGCGCAGCGCGCGCAACCCATGCCGCACCTGTCCGGGGGCCAGTCCAGCCTGCATTGCGGCCAGTTCCGCCGGGCGATTGCGTCCCGTCGCCCCAAAATGGGTTGGCGCCCCATCCGGCAGCCGGTCGACGTCAAAACGCGGGCTGGCTGGGTCGTTGATCACCGCCAGCAGCACCATAATCTGTCTGGTCACCGTGTCGGTCAGGTGACAATAGAAGAGCGGGTCCGGCGCGTCGGGCGTGTGGCGCACCTCGATCTCCGCGCTCGAAGAGTCGGCCGGGCCAGTTAGCGTGAATAATTTGCGCCCATCGTGGTCAGCCAGCGT
>DAOTXG010000509.1:0-4823 GCA_034435515.1 Anaerolineales bacterium | reverse complement strand
ATCTATTTGTCGGCCGGGCTGGTGTATGCCGCTCTGCCGGTGTACACCGGGCGCGAGTGGAAAACGACCTGGCCGGTGACGCTGGCCTTGAATCTGGTCATCGTAGCCGTGCTGCTCCCCTACTTCCACCACCTCTACCAGGATTTTGCGCAGTCGTTGCCCTTGCAGATTCTCGGGCAAATCGGCTCCTACGGTGTGGCCTTGCCGGCTTTTCTGGTCACTATCCTTGGCGCCATGAGCCTGATCTATCGTTCGGGGATGCGCTGGTCAGTGCCTTCCATTTTGATCGCCCTGGGGCTGTGGGGCTGGACCTTTGGCGGCATGGCGGCCGTGCTGGACTCGACGATTGGAGTGAACCAGGTGATGCACAACACCCAATGGGTGCCAGCCCACTTCCATACCTACTATCTGCTAGGCGCGGTGGCCTTTTCCTGGGCCTACCTGTATCACCTGCTCGTCGAATTAAGCGGTTTGCAGGAAAGCCCGCGCAGCAAAACGGCGGCCTGGTTGTATGGCATCGGCGGGGTGGGTTTCCTCTTAATGTTCTACTTCGCCGGGGCGAACAGCATTCCACGGCGTTATGCCGAGCATCTACCCGAGTGGCAGATTTTCGCCTTGATCGCTGTGCCTTTTGTCATCATCTTAGCCGTCGGCATTGGCTGGTTGGCTTACGAAATGCTCACTCGACTCCGGCCGGCCTGGCAGCGGACGCGCGCAGCGGCTTGAGATGTAAGCCGGCTGATGGCGGCCCTATGGGCTTGGGAATGGCGCTTCGACGTCAGCCTCGTCTTGTTGGCGAGCGGACTGGTGTATACCCTGGGATGGACGCGCCTGCGCTGGCGAGGGCATTGGCGGCTGACCCTATGGAGTCGCTGGCTGGCCTGCTTGGTTGGGCTGGGGGTCATCGGCATTGCTTTGATGTCGCCGATAGACACGCTGCAGAACCTGCTCTTCGCCGTGCACATGCTTCAGCATATGCTACTCATCTACATTGCCGCACCGCTGCTGTTGGTGGGTCGACCGTTGTCCTTCAGTCTATGGGGGCTGCCCGCTTCTCCGCGCCGCGGGTTGGGCCGCCTGCTGGCCTGGCGTGGCCTCCTGCGGCGAGGATTGTCAGTTCTGACACAGCCGGTCGTGGCTCTTGCGCTTTCCACGGGCATTCTGTGGCTCTGGCACATCCCGGCGGCCTACGATGCGGCGCTCGAAGACGATTTCGTGCACGATCTGGAGCACTTATCGTTCTTCGGCGCTTTTCTGCTCTATTGGTGGCCGCTGATTGGTTCGCCACCGCAATCCGCGCGTTTAACCACCAACGGAGCACGGGCGCTTTATCTGATAGTGAGCGCAGTGCAATCCGCTATTCTGGGCGGCTTGATCGCCTTTTGGCCTCAAGTACTGTACACTCACTACCTGAGCGTGCCCCGCTTGGGCGGGCTCTCGGCCCTGGCCGACCAGCAGTTGAGCGGGGCTATCATGTGGTTCCCAGCGCCTCTTATTTATGGCCTGGCCGCGATGTTAACCCTGCGGGACGAGTGAGCGATAGGAGAAGCTAGGCCAGTAAAATACGATGTTTTGTTGGTGGATTAGAGCGAGCATATGCAGCGTCCACACCTTAACCTCGCCCTCATTATTATAACCCTTACCCTCCCGTTGGCCTTTACCTTGGGTAGGGCGCGAACGATGCGCGCCTCCGCCCCGGCGCAGGCGGCGGATGGGCAGGCCATCTACGCTCAACGTTGCGAGATTTGCCATGGAGCGGAGGGCGACGGGAACGGCCCGGCGGCCGCGAACCTTGATCCCAAGCCGCGCGACTTCCGGCGCGGCTGGTACAAAATCCGCTCGACCACCTCCGGCCAACTGCCCACCGACGCCGACCTGGTCCGGGTCATCTCCACGGGCATGCCGGGCACGACCATGCCGGCCTGGAAGGGCGTGCTGACGGGCGAGGAGATTGAGGCGGTGGCCCAGTATCTTAAGAGTTTCTCCAGACGCTTCGAGCGCGAGACACCGCAATCCGTCGCAGCGGCGGCCAAAGTACCGTCTGGCGCCGAAAGCATCGCTCGCGGTAGGGAACTCTTTGCGGGCCAGCAGGCGGAGTGTGTCAAATGCCACGGGAACGCCGGGCGCGGCGACGGTCCGAGCGCCGACGAACTGACCGACGACTTTGGCAACGTCATCGCGCCCGCCGACCTGGCCATGGCCTGGCTGTTCCGGGGCGGGCCGACCGCCGACGAGATTTATATGCGGCTCAAGACCGGCCTGACCGGAAGCCCCATGCCTTCGTACGCCGATGTGCTGACGGACGATCAGCTGTGGGATTTGGCGAATTACGTCGACTCGCTCTCGCCGGATGCGGCCCCCGAGCCGCAGGCCGCGATCACTGCCTTTCGCGTCCAGGGCGCGCTGCCGACGGATGTGAACGCGGCCGAGTGGCAACGGGCGACGGAATACTTCTACCCGTTGGTGGGGCAGCTGATGCGCGAGCCGCGCCATTACACCCCTTCGATCAAAGGCGTTTGGGTGCGCGCGCTGTACGACGACAACGCGCTGGCGCTGCGGGTGAAATGGCACGACCGTTCTCAGGATGCCGGCGGCGGGGATCGGCCCGCCGACGCGCTGGCCGTTCAGTTCCCGGCGCAGTTGCCGGCCGGCGGCGAGCGCCCCTATTTCGTCTTCGGCGATTCCACCTACCCGGTCAACCTGTGGTATTGGAGCGGGGCGACGAACACGGCCGAGGAACGCAACAGCCGGGGCGTCGGCTCGGCGACGGCCCAGGCGACGCAAAATGCCCAGGGCGCCGCCGCCTACGCCGACGGCGAGTACACCCTCATCCTCCAACGCGCGCTGAATACCGGAGACGCCGAGGACCTTCCCTTTGAGCCGGGCAAGTTCATCCCTATCGCCTTTATGGCCTGGGACGGCTGGGCGGGCGAGCAGGAGGCAGCCGGAGCAATTTCGTCGTGGTACTTGATCTATCTCGAAAAACCAGTACCGCCGGTCAATTACCTCTGGATTCCGGGAGCGGTGATCGCCGTGGCGCTCCTGGAATGGATGATCGTCCGTGCGGTGCGGCAGAGGAACGCAAAACGTAAGACGTGAGTTCCTGAGTTCCTTTAGTTCCCTGTTATTCCAGTAGCAGCGCACCCCCGTGCGCGGAGGCGAAGATGTCGCTGATTGCTTTCCACAGGTTTCTCATCTCGGCGGCCATTCTCTTTTGTCTGGGGTTTTCAGTTCGGCAGTTCTCCGAATTTCAGGCCCTGGGAGGCGGCTGGCCGCTGACCCTGGCTATCGTCTTTGGAGTGGCGGCGGTAGCGCTGGGCTACTATCTCATGCATCTCCGTGACTTCCTGCGGCTGCCTTCCAGGGGCGCTGGAGACGCGTCGCGCGATGTCCGTGGGCGCTCGGGCAAAGGAGGTCGTCCGCGGCAGCCTGGGCCAACTTCTCTCATTCAGCCCGACCTGCTGCGGGCGCCGGGTAACGGGCACGACGCGCAAGACGGCGAAGAAATACGCAGACAGTTAAAACGGTAGGACTTGTAAAAGAACAACCCCCTAGTTTTGATGGGTTGCTTGCTGTCAACGAATGTGGAAACCGCTTCGCGTAAACGAATTCCGCGAGGCGCGCTATTCGTTTACGCGAAGCGGTTGAGTATTCGTTGACAGAGGAGGAGATAATGAAACGTATCTCAGGCTTGATCTCATGTGTTGCCATCCTGTGCCTCTTGTTGATCGCCTGCGGCGGAGGCGCGACCCCGACGCCTCCCCTGGCGGCGACCAGGCCGCCCGCCGAGCCGACGAAGCCGCCGGCCGGCTATCAAGGCGGCCCGGTGTCGAACGGCGGCGCGATCTCCGGCAAGGTCACTTATTCTGGCGCGGCCATGGCTTCGGAGATAGTGGCGGTGGACAAAGACCCGGAGGTATGTGGGCAGGAGATCGAGGTCGCCAAAGTCCAAACCGATGCCGGGGGCGGACTGGCGAGCGCCGTCGTGCGCATCACCGACATTCAGTCCGGCAAGCCGCTGGAGGGCCTGGGCAGCAAGTTCACGCTTGACCAAAAGGGCTGTGTGTACGTCCCGCGCGTCGTCGTCGTCCCGGTCGGCTCGGCGCTTACCATCCTCAACAGCGATGGCATCCTGCACAACATCCACACCACGCCCTTCGACAACGCGCCGCTCAACAAGGCCCAGCCGGGGACGCAGAAGGAACTGATGAGCGACCCGTTCACGATCCCAGAGATTATCCCGGTGGCGTGTGACGTGCACAAATGGATGGGTGCGACGATTGTGGCCGTGGATAACCCCTATGCCGTCGTCACCGGCGCCGATGGCTCGTTCAGCCTGGCCGACGTCCCGGCAGGTACGTACAAGGTCGAGGTCTGGCACGAGGCGTTTAAGGCCCAGTCCTTTGACGTCACCGTCGAGGCCGGAAAAACGGCCACCCTGCAGGCGGATTTCAAATAGGCAGTAGCGATGGCATCCCGACGCCCGTAGCGATGGCATCCCCATGCCCGTAGCGATGGCATCCCCATGCCCGTAGCGGGCATCCCCATGCCCGTAGCGATGGCATCCCCATGCCATTGCTGGCAGGAGTATAGAAGATGAGGCAGTTCAATCGGCTCCGCCCCACTCTGGCGATTGGCCTGGCCCTTGCGGCCCTGCTCGTCCTGGCGCTGCCGGTGGGCGCGCAGGACGGCAATCCTCCGGATTACCGCCAGTATTTCAGCCTGGACTCGCGTCTGGTCGTCTGGGTGGTGGCCCAGTTGCATCTGTTGTTCGCCGCGTTTGTGCTGGGCGTGCCCATCTTCGCCTCCGTCACCGAGTACGT
>DAOTXG010000508.1:0-2962 GCA_034435515.1 Anaerolineales bacterium | reverse complement strand
CAATTATACCAAATGGAGCGCAAGTAAAACGTGTGCGCACTCAACAAGGGATTGGCGTGGGAGCGGCTTGTAGCCGCGAGGGTCGCGGTTGCAAACCGCTCCCACACGCACACTAAAACGTAAGGGGTTATGCGCTTTCAATCGTCTCCCGCATCTGCCACGTGACCCACAGCACGTTAGGAAAGGCGAGCAGGAGAAAGACTGCGCCGTTACACCTACGCCCAACTGGCCTTCGCCGCCATCTTCACTGTGCTGGCTTTTCTCCTCCCGCTCAAAACCTACAATCTCCCCGACGGTGCGGTGTTTCTTCTGCTCGCCTTCCCGAATGCGCTGTGGGTCACGTGGCAGATGCGGGAGACAATCGAGGCCGGGTAAACTGATGGGTTTTCCCCTTGTCCACTCCAGGGGAAAGTCCACTTTCGCTTCGCGCCATTTGTGACTTAAAGTGTTAGCGCAGGCGCTCTTCAATCTGCGGGAGGCAATATCATGAAAAGGACCGATAAACTCCTTGCCGGCATTGTGGCGGGAATCGTTCTGCTGGTGGGCGTGGCTTTCGTCGCAGCGTTCCTCCGCCCCGAGGCCGCCTACCGACCTGACACAACACCCGAGGCGGCGGCGCACAATTACCTGCTGGCGCTGCAAAAGGGAGACTACGCGCGCGCCTATAGTTACCTCTCGCCCACGCTGGCGGGTTACCCGGCGGACGCCGAGGCCTTCGCTGCGGATGTCAGAGAAAATGACTATGCCTCTCACTCATTCGGCGATACTTCGCCGACGCTGGCAGTCGAGTCGGCGCATGTGAGGGGGGAGCGGGCGGAGGTTAAGGTGCGGGAGACGAACTTCTACCGCGGTGGGTTGTTCGGCAGCGGCGAATACACCAACGTCTTCACGATGCGGCTCGGGCGCAGAAACGGCGTGTGGAGAATTATCGATTCTGACCGATATTGGGCGTATTGTTGGGATGACACCAGAGGGTGTTGATCGTCCCCCTCGATTGCAGACCCTGGAAAGGAGAACAAAATGGTTACGGTCCGCCGTTGGTACATCTTCCTCGTGTGCGCCATCAGCCTGCAGTCTACGGCCTGGGCTGTGATCGCCTTACTGCGCAACCTGCTGGTGCCGGGTGCCCAGGCTCCCGTGACGGCGATTGCCTTTCAAATCGCCGTCGTCGTCATCGGCCTGCCCATCTTCCTTGTCCATTGGCTGTGGGCCCAGCGCCTCGTCGGGCGGGAGGCAGAGGAGCGCGGGTCGGCCCTGCGCCGCTTCTATCTCTACGGGACGCTCGCCGGTTTCGTCGGCCCGTTCGCAGCCAATGCCTTTGGCCTGTGCGCCACGCTGCTCGCGCTGGTTTTTGACGTCCAGGGCTTCGCCGACCGCTTCGCGTTCGCCGAGTTCACTCCAGTCGAAGCTGTCCTCCGCAACCTCGTCGCCCTGAGCGTGCTGGCGCTGTTGTGGTTTTACCACTGGCGTATCGTGACGGCTGACGCCAAAGTTGCGCCGGAGACGGACAATTCAGCCACCCTGCGCCGTCTCTATGTCTTGGGCTTTAGCGCCGTCGGCCTGACGATGACGGCGATGGGCATCATCCGTCTCGTGCGCTGGATCATGTTCCAGTTCGGGGATGGTTCGAACATCCGAGGCGCAGACACTCTTCTGCTGACGGACGAGATCGCGCGCTTTATTGTGGGTGTGCCGCTCTGGCTGATTTTCTGGCGCTGGGCGCAGCAGTTGTTCACCGGCCCAGGCGAAGAGGAACGCGAGTCGGCTTTGCGCAAGTTCTATCTTTACTTCACGGTCTTCATCGCCGCGCTCACGGCGGTGACCAACGCCACGTTCATCCTGGCCGGGATCTTCCGCCGCTGGTTGTCCCTGCCGCCGCAGGGCGACATCCGCGGCCCGCTGCCCGTTGTCATTGGCATGCTTGTCGTGTGGGTCTACCACGCTTACGTCTTGCGCGCCGACGAGTCCGTGGTTCGTGAAGCGCCGCGCCAGGCGGGCATCCGGCGTCTGTATCTCTACCTCGTCGGCGGCGTCGGCCTGGCGGCCTTTCTGATGGGTCTGGGCGGCGACATCAGCGTGCTCATCCGCTCGCTGGCGCAGACTGCCGCAATTGGCGACAGTCTCAAGGAACAACTCGCGTGGTTCACGGCCGCGCTCATGGCCGGCCTGCCCGTGTGGCTGTGGCCCTGGCGGCAGGCGCAGGGCAAAGCGGCGGCGGCGGGGCCGGACGGGGCTGGGGAGCGCCGTTCGATTGTACGCAAAATCCATCTCTACTTCTACCTGTTCGTCGCCACGATGACGGCGCTATCCAGCCTGGTGTATATCGTGTACCGATTGTTGAGCCTGGCGCTCGGCGAGGGCAGTTCAGCCAGTTTAGTCAGCGACCTCGGACAGGCGATTGCCTACAGCCTGATTGCCGTCGGCGTATGGCTGTATCACGGGGCGGCCCTGCGCGGCGACAGCCGCCTCAATCGGCTCGAGCAGACGCGGCGCCGGGCCGAAATACGGGTGGGCGTGGTGGATACCGGAGACGGGCGCTTCGGGCGGGCCATGCTTGACGGTCTGCGGCGCGAGTTGCCGGGCCTCGCGCTGGAATCGTTTAGCCTCACTCCGTCACCGGCTGAGGCGGTGGAGAGCCGTGGAGAAGCCCTCGCCGCCCGCCTCGCCCAGATGGAATTAATCGTCGGGCCCTGGACCATAGCCGTGGCCGGGGGCGCCAGCGGCGCGGTCACGGCTCAAGTCGCCGGGGCCGTCGTGACCAGCCCGGCGCGCAAACTGCTCATCCCTGTGCGGACCGACAACTGGGAGTGGGCCGGGGTGGACCGGTGGAGCGCCGAGGCAATTGTGCAGCAGACAGTTCGCGCCGTGAAGCAGATTGTTCACGGGGAAGAAGTCAAGCCGGTCAGGCCGTTGAGCGCGGGGGCGATCATCGGCATCGTCGTCGGGGTGCTTATCCTCCTAA
>DAOTXG010000507.1:0-8692 GCA_034435515.1 Anaerolineales bacterium | reverse complement strand
ACGCTTTTACCCTGTATCAGGAATGGGCGTGGAGCGAGATGATCATTGCGCCGCGCCGCGACATCATCACCCTCATCGAAGCCCCCTAACCCTCCTGGACCTTCTGAGATGCGCTATTTGATTTTCGCCCGCAAGACTTACGAACAACCGCTGGAATGGATTGGCGCGCTCCAGTTCGACGGCGCGCCATGGCATGGCGCGGAGCGTGCCACGGCCACACGTAGTGAACTTGGCCGGCGCGCCCGCGAGCAGTTTGGCGCGGAGGGCTGGCTGGAGATGGCCGCTATCCCAGAGCAGTCCATCGTGCACGTCATCCCCATGGAGGGCGACGGTGTCCCCCATCGCGCCTAACTCTCTGGCCGATTTGCTCGTCTGGCTGGCCGACAACAAGTACTGGCTGGGCCGCCGTTATTCGGAATGGACCAACCGCGCGCCGGCGCTCGAAGCGGCTGTGGCGGCGGCAGCGATGACGCAGGACGAACTCGGCCACGCGCGCAGCCTGTACGCCGCGTTGCAGAGCGCGCCGGATGCACCCGAAGCGTATCTCAAAGAAGAGAAGCGCGAGACCAGTAGCCATGGCATCCCCATGCCCTGGGTGAACATGCCGCTGTTGACTCAGCCGTTTGAGCACTGGGCCGATTTCGTGGCCGCCGTCGTGCTGGTTGACCGCGCCCTGACGCTGGTGTTTGAGTCCGCGCGCGCCTCGAGTTACGAGCCGCTGCGCCAGCGCGCGGCGAAGATATTGCAGGAAGAATGGTTCCACCGGCAGTATGGCGAAGGCTGGCTCAGGAAACTGGCCGCCGACGCCAACACACGGGACGCGCTGCAAGCCTCCCTCAACCGTTTTTGGTCGCCGACGGCGGCGTGGCTGACCAGTAGCCATGGCATCCCCATGCCATGGCTCGTCGCCAGCGGTGTCCTGACGGATGACGCTGACGCGTTGCGGGCGCGCTGGGAGTCGGAAACCCAAGCCTTGCTGAGTAGACAGGGCATCCCCATGCCCGGTAGCCATGGCATCCCCATGCCATCTTAATATCATCCATGAACAGTGAACAACGGCCCGAAGCCCGGCCTGTCGCCTGCGCGTTCTGCGGCTCGACGGACACCGAGCTCTTCGCGCTCTTCGGCCAGTTTCTGCTGGCCTCGCAATATTATTGCCGCCGCTGTAAATCGGTCTTCGATGTGGTGAAGTGGGAAGACGCCCCCGAAAGCGGGCATGGAGATGCCCTGCCTACCGGGCATGGAGATGCCTTGTCTAGCGGGCATGGAGATGCCCTCCCCACCGGGCATGGAGATGCCTTGTCTAGCGGGCATGGAGATGCCCTGCCTACCGGGCATAGGGATGCCCTCCCCACCGGGCATAGGGATGCCCTGCCTACATCCCCCCGCCCATCTTCCGCGCCGGCCGACGGAGGAGGCTGAGGGCCGCGACGCAGATGTTGTAGGACAAGTTTGAAACTTGTCCTACGGAGTTACCCATGGAATTCAAAACCCTGCTCTTAGAAATCGCCGACGGCATCGCCACGGTGACCCTGAACCGGCCCGACCACCTCAACGCCATCAGCCTGGAGATGCGCGCCGACTTCACCGCACTCTCCGAGGCGCTGTTTTTCGACGAGGCGATCCGGGTAGTGATCTTCACTGGCGCCGGCCGGGCGTTCTCGGCCGGCGGCGACATCGCGCACTTTGAAAAAGCCTGGCTCACGCCCACGTTCCGCGCCCACAGCCGCAAACTTATCAAGTTCTTCGACGACCTGGAAGCCCTGGAGAAACCGGTGATCGCGGCCATAAACGGCCCGGCGACGGGCGGCGGCCTCGAGCTGGCGCTGGCGTGTGACGTACGCTTTGCGGCAGAGGACGCCACGCTGGGCTTCCGCGAAAACTACATTGGCCTGATCCCGGGCATCGGCGGGTGCGCGCGATTCGCGCGGCTGGTCGGCGTCGCCAGGGCCAAAGAATTGATTTTCGCGGGCGCGATGATCCCGGCCAGAGACGCCCTGGCGATTGGACTGGTCAACCGGGTCGCGCCGGGCGAGAAATTGATGGACGAGGCGCGCGAGTACGCGCAGATGCTGCTCAAGCGCGCGCCGCAATCGCTCGGACTGGCAAAGAAAGTCCTCAACAACGTCGCCAACATGGATCAGACCACGGCCATTTTCATGGAAGGCCTGGCGCAGAGCATCTTGCTCAAGACCGAAGACCACCAGGAGGGCCTGCGCGCGTTCCGCGAGAAGCGCAAGCCGCAGTTCACGGGCCGGTAGCGATGGCATCCCCACGCGTAGCGATGGCATCCCCATGCCATTACTTCGACCGGGCGGTTGAGACGTTGCCGCGCGAGCGGCTGACCGCTCTGCAGCGGGAAAAATTGCGGGCGCTGCTGACCGAACTGTGGGGCCGCAACGCTTTCTACACCGCCAAATTGAAGAGCGCCGGGGCAGAACTGGGCGATTTGCTGCCTGGTCTGCGACCGTCGCTCGACGACCTCGCCCGCCTGCCGCTGACCACCAAGTCCGAACTCATGGCCGATCAGGCGGCGCGCCCTCCCTTCGGCGCCAATCTCACTTATCCGCTGGAGGCCTATACGCGCTATCATCAGACTTCCGGCACCACCGGCATCCCCTTGCGCGTCCTGGACACGGAGGCCAGTTGGGACTGGTGGGGCCGGTGCTGGGGTTTTGTCCTCGCCGGAGCGGGGTTGACGGCCGGCGACCGGGTGTTTATGGCCTTTTCCTTCGGGCCGTTCATTGGTTTCTGGGCGGCGGTGGAAGGGGCGAGCAAAATTGGCGCGATGATGATCCCCGGCGGCGGGCGCGATTCCCTCCAGCGCCTGGAACTGATGCGCGACATGGGCGCGACGGCCCTGTGCTGCACCCCGACCTATGCGCTGCGGCTGGCCGAGGTAGCGCGCGAGACTCACTTCGACCTGCGCGCAATTCCGATGCGGGTCACGGTTCACGCGGGCGAACCGGGGGCCAACGTCCCGGCCACCAAACAGCGCATCCAGGAGGCGTGGGGCGCCAGGTGCTACGATCACGCCGGGGCCTCCGAGGTGGGCGCGCACTCGTTCGAGTGCGAGGCGCAGCCGGGCGGCGTGCATATCATCGAAAGCGAATTCATCGCGGAGGTGCTTGATCCGCAGACCGGACAGCCCACGCCGGATGGCGAGCGCGGCGAACTCGTCATCACCAGCCTGGGACGGCCCGGCTTTCCGGTCATCCGCTACCGGACGGGGGACGTGGTGCAGTTGAATCGCGCGCCCTGCGCCTGCGGCCGGACCTTCGCCCGCTTCGAGGGCGGCATCCTGGGCCGGGCCGACGACATGGTGACAGTGCGCGGCGTCAACGTCTTCCCCAGCGCGGTCGAGGACATCATCCGCCAATTCCGGGAAGTAGACGAGTTCCGCGTCACCATCCGCACCGTGCGCCAAATGGACGAGATGGACGTCGAAATCGAGCTGGTCGAAAACGCGGACCCGGTCATCGCCACGGCGGTTGGACTGGCCATCAACTCCACGCTGGCCGTCCGCCCCAATATCCAGCTGGTCCCGCGCGGCGCGCTGCCGCGCTTCGAATTGAAGGCCCGGCGTTTTCACGTCAAACGATGAGAATTATCAGTCTATGACGACTAACGCGAAGCGGTCACTACGAATGCGTTAACGGCTGACCATGAAACAACTCTTAACTTTGAACGTCAACGGGGAAACCCACGTAGTTTACACCTCGATCCACAAGACCCTGCTCGAAGTGCTGCGTGAGGACCTGCTACTCACCGGCGTTAAGCACGGCTGCGAATTGGGCGAGTGCGGCGCCTGCACCGTGCTGATTGACGGCGAGCCGGTGCTGGCGTGCCTGACCCTGCCGATTGAAGCGCAAGGCCGCGAAATTCTCACCGTCGAGGGTTTAGCGGAGCGCGGCGCGCCCCATCCTCTGCAGACCGCGTTCGCCGAGCTGGGCGCGGCGCAATGCGGCTATTGCACGCCCGGCATCCTCGTCACCGCCAAGGCGCTGCTCGACCATGATCCGCAGCCCACACGCGACGAAATTCGCGCCGCCCTGGCCGGAAACATCTGCCGCTGCACGGGCTACGTGAAGATTTGGGAAGCGGTGGAGTTGGCGGCGGAGCGGATGAGCGTGGAGCGTGAAGCGTGGAGTGTGGAGCGTGGAGCGTGAAGCGTGGAGCGTAGAGCGTGAAGCGCGGAGCGTAGAGCGTGGAACGAATAACTGAATGGTATACGCAATACGCAATACGCAATACGCAATACGTATTCCGTATTGCGTAACCAAGAGGTGTTATGAACGAGGCGAGTGAATTCAATATCATCGGCAAGCCGCTGCCGAAGGTAGACGCGCTGGCGAAGGTCACCGGCCAGACGCAGTATGCCGATGACCTAATCCTGCCGCGCATGTTGTACGCGAAAATGCTGGGCTGCCATTACCCCCACGCGCGGATTAAGCGCATCCATACGGCCCAGGCCGAGGCGCTCCCCGGCGTTATGGCTGTAATCACTGGCGCAGATCTGCCGGTGAAGTACGGCATCCTGCCGGTGAGCCAGGATGAGACCGGGCTGGCAGTGGACAAGGGGCGTTTCGTCGGCGACCCGATGGCCGCGGTGGCGGCGGTGGACGAGGAGACGGCCGAGCGCGCGCTCGACCTGATCGAGGTCGAATACGAGGAACTGCCGTCGTACATGTCCCTCGAAGAGGCGCTCGCCAAACCGGGCGAGCCGGTGCACAGTTACGGCGACGCGGGTAATATTCACAAACTCGTCTCGCTGGAGTTTGGCGACCCGGCGGCCGGCTTTGCCCAGGCCGACTACGTGCGCGAGGACACCTTTTTCTATCAGGGCAACACGCACCTGCCCCTGGAGCAGCACGCGGCGCTGGCCCAGTACACGGCTGACGGCAAACTCACCCTGTGGTCGTCCACGCAGACGCCGCATTACGTCCATCGCGCCGTTTCCCAGGCGCTGGGCTTGCCGCCGAGCCGCGTGCGCGTCATCGCCGCGCCGGCGGGCGGCGGGTTCGGCGGCAAAAGCGATCCGTTCCAGCATGAGATGGTTGTGTGCCGGCTGGCGATGATCACCGGCCGCCCGGTGAAGATCACGCTCACGCGCGAGGAAGTGTTTTACGCGCACCGGGGCCGCCATCCGGTCCTCATGTGGGCGAAGACCGGCGTGCGCCGGGACGGCGCGATCACGGCGATGCACTTCAAGGCGTTTCTCGACGGCGGCGCATACGGCTCCTACGGCGTCGCCAGCACGTATTACACCGGCGCGCTGCAAACCGTCACGTACAAGATCCCGGCGTACAAGTTCGAAGGCCTGCGCGTTTTCACGAACAAGCCGCCCTGCGGCCCCAAGCGCGGGCACGGCACGCCTCAGCCGCGCTTCGCGATGGAGATTCAACTCGACAAGATCGCCGAGGCCATCGGCGTCAGCCCGGTGGACATCCGCCGAAAATTCCTGGTGGACGAGCATTCGTACACGGTGAATCACCTGCGAATCACGAGCTGCGGCCTGGCCGAGTGCATAGATAAAGTGGTCGCCGCCTCCGGCTTTAACGACAAGCACGGCGCTTGGGGAAGCGCGTTCCACCGGCTGCCCTATGGCCGGGGTGTGGGCCTGGCGTGCTCCAGTTACCTCAGCGGCGCGGGCCTGCCGATCTACTGGAACAACATGCCCCACACTTCGGTGCAGATCAAGGTGGACCGCGGCGGCGGCGTGACCGTGGCCTGCGGCGAGGCCGACATCGGGCAGGGGTCGGACTCGGTGCTGGCCTACACGGTGGCCGAGGTGCTGGGCGTCGAGGTGAAAGACATCCAGCTCGTCGTGGCCGACACCGACCTCACCCCAATTGACCTCGGCAGTTATTCGAGCCGCGTGACATTTATGATGGGCAATGCGGCGATTGACGCCGCGCAAAAGGTGAAGCGGCTCATCCTGGAAGCCGCCGCCGAGAAACTGCAGCTCCCTGTGGAGGCGCTCGCCGCGCGCGACAACCGGATCTATTGCAGCGATGACGAACGCATCGGAATGTCGTTCGCCGAGGCAGTGCAGCTCGCCGAAGCCAGGCACGGCGCACTCGGCGCGATGGGCAGTTACACCCCGCCCAGGCTGGCGGGCAAATTCAAGGGTTCCGGCGTCGGGCCAAGCCCGGCATACAGTTATTCGGCGTGCGTCGTCCAGGTGGACGTAGACCCGGAGACCGGCGAAGTCAAAGTCGAGAAAGTATGGATTGCGCACGACTGCGGCCGCGCGATCAATCCCTTGCTCGTGATCGGGCAGACGGAAGGCAGCGTGTACATGGGGCTGGGCGAAGCCCTGATGGAGGAGCAAGAATTCCGCCGCCGCCAGCACAAACTACCGTCCATGCTCGACTACAAAAGCCCCACGATGCTGGAGATGCCGGAGGTTGAGACCATCCTCGTCGAGCGAACCGACCCTGAAGGGCCGTTCGGCGCGAAGGAGGCTGGGCAAGGCCCCCTGCTTCCCGTGCCGCCTGCCCTGGCCAACGCCGTCTACGATGCGGTGGGTGTGCGGATTGACGAGATCCCGATCACACCTGACAAAGTGTTGAAGGCGCTCGCGCTCAAGGCCGAGGGCAAAGAGCCGCGCGTGGGGCCGAAAGCCGTGCCGCAGGTGAAGTTCCCAGAACCGACGCGGGTCGAGCCGCATCCCAAAGCGCCACAATTGCGTGGAGCGTGAGGCGTGAAGCGTGGAGCGAGTCGCTTCACCCTTCACGCTCCACCCTCCACAGTACACTATGCTTCGATTACCTCCCTTTGAATACTTCTCCCCGCGCAGCGTGCCCGAAGCGGTCGAGTTACTGGCCAGGCACGGCGCGGAGGCGATGATCGTCGCCGGGGGCACCGACCTGTATCCCAATATGAAGCGCCGCCAGTTCGAGCCAAAGGTGCTGGTGGGCCTGCGCGCGATCCCCGAACTCCGGCGCATGGAGGGGAACGTCGAAGACGGAATTGCCATTGGGGCCGGGATGACGCTGACCCAGGTGAGCCGGCATCCCGTGATCGCGCAGGCGTATCCCGCGCTGGCGCACGCGGCGGACGTGGTCTCCACCGCCCAACTGCGGAACATGGGGACGATTGGCGGCAACCTGTGCGTGGACACGCGCTGCACGTACTACAACCAGACCTATCACTGGCGCAAGTCCATCGGCTTTTGCATGAAGAAGGATGGCGACATTTGTTGGGTGGCGCCGGGCAGCCCGCGCTGCTGGGCGGTGTCGTCGTCGGATACCGCGCCCGTGATGATTGCGCTGGGCGCCAGCGTGCGGCTGGCCGGGCCGGGGGGTGAGCGCGTGATCCCGGCGCAGGCCCTCTACCGCGACGATGGTATGGAATACCTGGCCAAGCACCCGCACGAGATTCTGACCGACATCCGCCTGCCGCCCGCGGACGGCCTCCGAACCGCGTACCTCAAATTGCGCCGTCGTGGGTCGTTTGACTTCCCGATCCTCGGCGTGGCCGTCGCGCTGAAACTGGACGAGGCGGGCGTCTGCACACACGCTAAAATCGTCCTGGGCGCCGTCCAGTCGCATCCGGTCGAGGCGACGCAGGCCGAAGCGATTCTCCTCGGCCAGCCATTGACGCCCGAAGTCGTCGAAGCGGCGGCGCAAGCCGCGGCCAAGCCCGCCAAGCCGCTGGACAACACCGACCTGCTGTTGTCGTACCGCAAGAAGATGGTGCCAGTGTATGTAGCGCGGGCGGTGCGGCAGGCAGCCAGCATATGACGCACATCATTTCCCATAAAAGCAAAACGCCTATAATAGCGGAGGGCGTCTTCATCGCCCCCACCGCCGTCGTCATCGGCAACGTGGAGATCGGCGAGGGGGCCAGCATCTGGTACGGCGCGGTCTTGCGCGGCGATCACGGGCGCATCGTCATCGGGCGCGGGAGCAACGTGCAGGACAACGCCACCCTGCACGCGCCTGAAGGCGGCGAGACCATCATCAAAGACGACGTGACGATCGGGCACGGCGCGGTGCTCGAAGGTTGCGTCATCGAGAATGGCGCGCTGGTCGGCATCAAAGCGGTGGTGCTGCACGGCGCGAGGGTGGGCGAACACAGCATGATCGCCGCCGGGAGCGTCGTGACCGAGAACATGATCGTGCCCCCGCGCTCGCTGGCCGCCGGAGTCCCTGCGCAGGTGAAAAAGACGCTCGACGGCAGTTCAGCCGAGTGGGTGACGATGGCGGCGGCGAAGTATCGCGAGTTAGCGCGCGACCACCTCGCCGAGGCGCGCTTGCGCTCGCTCAACCCACCACCCTGGGGGTAACTGCTTAGCCGGAGCGGCGGAGAACGTTGATTCCGCTGAAATGACACTGATTGCGCTGATTTTCTTTGCTGAAATCGTCAGCGAAGTGTTTGGTTAAATGCGCTACTGCGCGTACAATCCGGCCTGTTGGTATAGAGGTTAAGAAAATGGTTTTGGCTCGGCGTCAACGGATATTGCATCCGCTTCGCGTAAACGGATAGAGCGCGATACATCCGTTTATCCGTTTCGTATCCGTTGACGCCCGATTCAAAAAGCAAATCTTAACCTCTATAGTTAGGAGGTTATTCACGCCTCACGTGGGTTGGGCGCCCGTCTCGCATTATCGGCTCACCATTCAACGCAGGAGGAGAAACGTCATGACGACTGCACCTCTAGCCCGTTTTTCGCGCCGTCAATTCC
>DAOTXG010000506.1:0-9240 GCA_034435515.1 Anaerolineales bacterium | reverse complement strand
GTCGCACGTTGCGGTCGGACAGAATCGAGTGGTCAAGGCGCCAGCGGGTCGTCTCTACGTCGAATGACGTTCTAATGATGGACAGTCGTAACCGCTTCGCGTCAGTCGTTTCGGACGACTGAAGTCGTCACTACGAATTTACCTGGCGAGTAGTAACCGCTTCGCGTCAGTCGTTTCCGGCGACGAAAGTCGCCACTACGAGTCCGCCTGAGTCCTAGCCAGCGGCTTTCTGATCCCCGAACGCCTGCGCCAGCTTCTGGAGCGTCGCGACGTCCACGCCTTTGAGGGCCTCCAGGATCTCCGGCGTGGGTTCGACGCCGGCCTCTTTGAGCGCCTTCTCTGGATTGTCAATCAGGGCCCGCGCAAAGGCTTCGTCCGTCATGACTTTGCCGACTAAGGTTTGGAAATCCATTAGGTCTTCTCCTTTTGAGATAGGTGAGAGGGTCGGTGCAGGTGAGTATAGCACAAGCCAGACTTTCAGCGTTTCGGCTGGTCGGCTTTGGCTCGAATGAAGTTGGCCAGCCGCCGGGCGAGGACGCCGGCCATCTGGATCAGGATGGACGGGTGCTTGAAGGCAAACAGGCGCAGGTCGGCGCCTTTCAACACGAAACATTCCGAGGGGCGGGTCGCCCGCACCGTGGCGTTGCGCGGCTCGCGCGTAAAAAACGCCATCTCCCCGAAGATCTCGCCGGGCTGAATGGTGTCGAAACTCTCGAACCGGCCCTCGCGCATGAGACAGACCTCCAGTTCGCCGTCCGCCACAATGTAAACGTCGTCGTTGGCCTCGCCCTCCCAAATGACGATTTCGCCGGTGTCCAGCTTCATCCGGCAGAGGTTGTGCGCAATCTCCAGCATGACCTCGGCGGGCAGGGGGCGAAAGATGTCGCCCTGGTCGAGCAGGCTCAGGCGGCGCAGCGTGTTGGCCGCGCCCGCATCTTCGCCGCGCATGACGATGTGCCGCCACAGGCGGACGTCGTCGTCGGTGGGGAGGTGGCGCAGCAGGGACAGGTCAGGATGGAGGTGCTCGCCGATGGTATGCGGAAACAGCTTCCGCAGCGCCGGCCGCGCCAGTTGCGCCAGGTAGACGAGCGCATCGGATTCCTTCTCGCGCCCGCGCCAGGCTTCCAGCAGCGCGCCGGCCTCGTTCTGGAGCTGCTCCCGCTGCGACGGGGCCAGCAGCACAGTGGTCTGGAGTTTCGACAACAGCAGCTGGCGGTAGCGCTTGTAGAAATAACGGCTGCCCACGTCGGACAGCGGCAGCGTGTCGCGGTACGCCTGGAAGCAGGCTTGCAGGGCCATTTCATCCGGGTCGGCCTCGGTCTCCGCCGTGTTCGTGAGGGGCAGCAGTTCGACGCGCCGGTTGAGATAGAGGCGGGCGAACTCGTCCACGTATTGCGTCTCCCGCCCCATCAGCGCCAGGTAGAGCCAGCCGATGTGGTAGTAGATGTAGCGGATGGCGTCCGAGGCGTAATCGTCGTTGATCGAGTCGATGATGTCGTCGCGCTGCTCCAGCCGCTCCAGCAGTTCCGGCGACAACTGGCCGGCGCCCTTCAAAATTTCCTCCGGCCGGACGGCGAAGATTCTCTGGACCATCTCGATGTTTTCGAGCGCCGCGTCGCCGATCTGCCCGGAGACGTTCAAGGCGTAGAGGATGTTGTGATACGAATCGGCGGCGATGTTCTTCGATTCCATCTTGGCCGCCAGTCCTTCGAGGGCGCGCGGCAGGACCTTCCGGGCGAAAGCCTTTTCCTCAGGCGTCAGCCGATGTTTAGTCACGGCCACGGCCAGGTGATTGGCGACCTGCTCCTCGTACCACAGGTTGTCGGTGAACAGGCCGCTGCGGTGACGGAAGTGATGGGCCAGCTCGTGGGCGATCACGTGCGGGATGAACAGGTAGAAGAACTGCCACAACTCCTCCTGGCTTTCGCAGTGGAGCAGAGAGCGGAGGAACAGCATGTGCAGCTTGCCGACCGGGTCGGACAGGTTGGGCAGGGATATGTAAATCTGGCGGTCCTTCATGTCGTAATAGCACAAGATGCCGCTCCCCTGGCGCAGTTCGAGGCCGGGGTCGGCCTCAATCCCATACTGCGCGAACTCGGCCAGGAAGTTGTGAAAACACAACTGCGCGAAGGCGAAGAGCCCAGGGTCAGAGAGAGTCCCAGACATAGAAGTCGCTTTGGTTAAGGAGCCGTCTAAAAATAACTTCCCGGTTTCAGACCCTAAGGGTCTCCGAGACCCTTAGGGTCTGGACGGAACCACCGCGTGCATGGCGGCGGCCAGCCTGGCCAATCGCCGGAGTCCCTCGGCGACCTCCGCCTGCTGTCCTCGCAGCCTCGCCTCCCGCTGGTCGAGATACGCGAACAGGGCGGGGCTATTCAGCGGCGCGGCCCGCGCCCGCGCCTCGGCCATCCAGTCCGACAAGACGGCGCTGCCCCAGTCAAACCCCTCCCGCGCCACCCATGCGGCAGCCGACTCGTCCGGGCGTTTTCGCTGTTCGGCCTCCGAGAGGAAATAGGTGCGCGTCCCATGACGCAGGTCTTTGCTCCAATCGTACAGGTCGTTCCACATCTGGTGCCACGCGCCGAACACCTCCACGAAGCGTGACCACGGTTCCAGCCGGTCAAGGCGGTCGTAGCGATAACACACGGCGGCCAGCGGGATCTGCGCCGCGCAGATTTTCTGGCTGGCGTAGCGGCGAAACGCTTCGAGGCCGACCTGGGACAGGCTGGCGTCCTGGGCCGTGACGTCGGCGGCCTGGAACCAGACCTGCCTGAAATGCCCCCAGAACGGGTGAGCGGCGTCAAAGTAGCGCTGATAGGCCGCCTGAAATTGCGCGTGAAAAAACGCCGCAGCCGGCAGCAGTTTCAACTCCACCGTCGCGTGCCCGTCCATCACATTGTCCAGCAGGCGGATGTAGTAGTAACCGTTCACCGTCGAGTAGACGAGGTCGGCTTGAAAAGGAAGCGCCGGCTCGGCGTGGAAGGTCTTCTCCAGCCACCACGGCAGGAGGAGGAGCGGGAAAGCAATCGGGTTCTTGAAGTAGTCCTCCGGCTGCGGCGCGCAGGCCAATTCCCGCATCCAGGCTGAGACCTGCGCCGCCAGGAAGGGCGCCGCCTGTTTCATCTCGGCCTGCAGACGCGCCAGCGCGGTCGTCAGCAGGTGATCGAGCGGGGCTTCGTCAGAGATCACGGTGGGTGTCCAGGCGAGCCAGATCGCCCTGCGCTCCCAACTGCGCCAGGATGTCGCGCGCCTGGATCAAGTGTTGCTGGCGTTCGGCCTCGGCGTCGGCGTGGAGTCCCAGTTCGGCGTGGGCCAGCGCCTTCACGTGCGGCATGATCAGTTTCTGCGCGGTCTCCAGGCTCTTGCGCCACTTCTGCCTCGCTGCCGCGTGTTTCCCGGCCAGCCACTCGTAGCGCCCTTGATACAGCCAGGCATATGGCTCGCCGATCGGGAAGATGCCGGCGAATTTGTGCAGCGCCTGCGCCGCGCGCTTCGCCGCCGATTGCAACTGAGAGGGCGACGTGGGGGCCTTGGACTGGAGCGCCTCTTCCCAGAGCGTCAGGTAGACGTCGGCGACGCCGACATAGCCCAGCAGGGTGGGATAATAGGTAGGCGTAGACTGGGCGATGAGCTGACTGGCCTGCTCGGCGGCCTGGCGGGCGGGCGCCGGCAGCCCCTGGCGCAGGCGCGTCATCCCCAGCACGCCGTAGCCGCTGGACTTCAACGGCGCGTCGACGATCTTCGCGTTGCCTTCGAACAGGGCCTGCAGCTCGTCGGCGCTTGCGGCGGCGGCCTCCAGCCGGCCCAGGGTGAGCGCGCAGAAGGCTTTCTGTATCAGCGCCCAGGCCTGATTATCGGCGTCGCCGCGCTGGCTGGCCGAAGCGTAAAAGTCGTCGACCAGTTTGTCAGCGCGCGCAAACTCCCCTTGAAAATAGTTCACCATCACCAGGTTGGTCAGCCCGTCGTCGCAGCGGCGGCGGTCGCCCAGCCGCTGCGAGACTTCGACGACTTCGTCGGCCAGGCCATGGGCCGTAGCCCACTGGCCCAGCCCGGCGTAATACACGCCCGTGGCCAGCGAGACCCAGGCCCGGGCCGAGAGGTTGTTCATGGGCCGCACGATCTCCAGGGCGCGGCGGCAGTACATCTGCGCCAGGCCGTGCAGGGGGATGAAGCCGAGGATGGCGCCGACCGGCGCATAGGCGCGCGCCAGTTCCGGCGAGGGGCCGGCCGCCTCCGCCAGGTTGAGCGAACGGATCGCGGCATAGAGCGCCAGGAGAGTCTCATTGCCGAAGAAGTACACCTCCAGCAGCCGCTCGTAGGTGCGGGCCGCCTCCAGGAGCGTCGCGCGTGCTTGCGCCGCGCGCCCGATGAACCGGCGGGGCATGAGCCGGTGCAAAACCTGCTGTCCGATTTGCCCCAACAGACGGATGGCGGTCTGGAACGGGGTCGCCGGGGTGGGCTGGCCTAACAGCGCCAGGCCTCGCTCTAAGTGCGCTCGCCCTTCGCCGTACTGGGCCGCGTTGGTGTAGGCCTCGCCCAGCCGCAGCTCCAGGCGCGCGCAGCGCGCCGCATCGCCGCGCGCGCCGGCCGGATCGGCCAACTCGAGCGCCTGGCGGTAGAACCGGATCGCCTCTTCGTTGGCGTAGTTTTCCAGCGCCTGGTCGCCGGCCTTTTCCAGGTAGTCCAACGCTTTCGCCGGGACGTCGGCGGTGCGCCAGTGGTGGGCTAACAATTCGTAATACAACGCCAGTTCGCTGGCGTAGGCGGCTTCGTACCACTCGGCCACGGCCTGATGCAGCCGCTGGCGTTGAGCATACAGCATGAGGTTGTAGGCCACGTCCCGCGTGATGACGTGCTTGAAGGTGTACGTCAGGTGGGGTTCCGCGGCCTCGAGGTTGGTGAGGTCCACGCGATCCAGGGCGCGCAGATGGTCGGGGAGTTGATCTTTGTCGGCGTCCACCGGGTAGATGTGGCTCAGCGCCGGAAACACAAAGGTGCGGCCGATCACGCTCGCGGCCTTGAGCGTCAATTGTTGGGGAGGCGGCAGGCGGTCAATGCGGCTGGTAATCACGCCCTCCACCGTATCGGGGAGGTTGATAGCGCTGAGATCGCCCCGCCCTTCCGCCAGGCGGCATTCGCCATCGGCGATCTGGATGACGCCGGTCTCCCGCAGCGCATACGCCAGTTCCTCGCTGTAAAAGGGATTGCCCTCGGCTTTCGCCTGGATGAGGTCGGCCACCGGCCTGGGCACGGCGGTCACGCCCAGCCGCTGGCACACCAGCGTGAGGGTGGCCTCTGGCGGGAGCGCTTCCAGCTTTAACAATTGCGTCTGTGACGATCTGAGCAGTTGGGTATACTCGGCCGGCTGCGGCTCGGTCAGTGGGCGCGTCGTGATGACGAGCAGCGCCGGCTTGATCCGTTGGCTCACCTGCAGCGCCAGGGCCCACGAGGCGGTGTCTAGCCAGTGCGCATCTTCGAGCACGACCAGTTTGGGCGATTTTCCGGCGGACGCGCCCAACACCCGCAGCAGGAAATCGCGCGTATTGTCGGCGCGGACCTGCCCCGTCATCTGCGTCGTCACTTCGTTGTCGGGCAGTTCCAGCGGCAGGACGGCGTTCAGCAGAGGCGTCAATTGCCGCTCCTGCGCGTCGAACCCCAAATCTTGGAGCGCCTGCAGGCGGGCCTGGGAATCGTGCAACGCCTCTCCACCCAGGAGTTGGCTGAACACGGGCCGCCAGGCATAGTAGGGGGTCAGGGTTTCGACGGCGTCGCCGGTCCCCACCAGGTCTTCAATGCCCAGCCTGCGGGCCTGGCCGAGCAGGTCTTCGACCAGCCGCGACTTGCCCAGGCCAGCTTCCCCTTCGACGACGACGCTGCCGCCGCGCTCGCCCAGCAAGACTTGCAGCTGTCCGACCAACGCCATGCGCTCGGCGGTGCGCCCGACCATGGGGGCCTGGGCATCCGGCGCCACCAGCAGTCGGGCCTTGGGCGCTTCGCCGCGAGGCCGATACACGGGGACGGATTCGGTCCGGCCCTTGACGGTGATCGCGGGCAAGGTCTCGAAGTCAATGACGCGCTGCGCGGCCTGGTGCGTCGCCCCGTCGCACAGCAGTGTCTCCGCGGCGGCCTGCATCAGCCGGGCCGACAGGTTCACCACGTCGCCGATCATCGTGTACTCGCGCCGCAGGGAGTTGCCGACCGACCCGCAGAAGGCGCGCCCGGTCGCCACGCCGAAGGCGCTCGGCACGGCTAACTTGCGCAGTTCGTTCTGCATCGCCAGCGCCACCTGCACGCCGCGCGCGGGGTCATCTTCGTGGGCCAGCGGCGGCCAGCCCATGACGGCCAGGAGCGATACCCCCTTCTCGTCCACGCTCAATTTATCTACGCTGCCTTCGTAACGATAGATGGCCGTCTGCAATTCGTAGACAATGCGCTGCGCATGATCTAGCGACGTGTTGTGGTCGAGCGTGGGCAGGTGGGCAAAAATCACCGTGACGCGCCGCAGTTCGGCCAGCCAGCCGGTCTGCCCCGCGATGAGCCGGGTCCGGATGGCGCCCGGGACGTAAGCCTGCACCGCCGGGATGGCCTCTGGGGTGAGGGGAGCGCGATGCAAGGGAAAAGGCGGGATCGGCGTGCGCACGGAGGTCAGTCGGACGCTGCCCTGGGGCAACGCCTCGCCGCTGCAGGCCGCCTGCACCAGGTGCCACGCCTCCGGCGAGACGATGACCTCGCCCGGTTCAGCCTGCTTCTCGGCGGCGGTGACCTGCGGCAGCAGTTCGCCGGCCACGAGGAGATGCCAGCGCCCGTATTTGCCGCCGAGGTGCTCCAAGAGCGCTTCTCCCACGCCGACGCCCATCCGCAGCGACAGGCGGGCCTCGGTGGCTTCGAACCCCTGCAGCACCCGCTGCGCGGTGGAGGCGCACTGCACGGCGCTCAAAGTGGCGGCATAGGCCGCGGCCGTCGGCTGGGCGAAGCCTTCGGCGGGCAGGTCGGTGACCGGCCACAGCGCCAGCAGCGCGTCGCCCGCGAATTTGACGATGTCGCCCCCGTGGGCCGCGATGACGTCAATCAACTGCCCAAAGTAGGCGTTCAGGAGGCGCGAGAGTTCTTCGACGCCTTGCGGGCCGCGCTGCGAGAGACGCTCGGTTAATGCCGTAAAGCCGGAGACGTCGGCGAAGAGCGCGACCGCCGGAAAGCGCTCCAGCAGAGGCATGGTAATGGGGGTGGGGTCGCCGGCCAGGCGGCGGGTGATCAGCGCAGGCGCATAACTGACCAGGGTATCCAGGATCGGTGACATGCTTGAAATCACTCAGGGGAACAGGTAGGGTGCAAGAGTCATTCCAGGAGGAGGTGTCCAGGAATAATTTCCCGGCTTCAGACCCTAAGGGTCTTGGAGACCCTTAGGGTCTGGGCGGGGCTTATCCTGGGACGAGTCCTTAGCGCGTGGAAGGCTATAGTTTAGCACTGCTTTGGAATTTGGGCGAACCCGACCCAGGTCCTGTGTGCACGCAAACTCTGTCAGGCAACCCCGTTCGGCCGCAGTTGCACTGCGGCCAGGCCGCTGTCAGCAGTGCAACTGCTGACAAACGTCGCGTGCACCTCCCGATCTCAGGATCGCCTCAAGGCCTGGTAGCCAGAATGCCGCGCCTATGGCTGCGCCAACCTGAGTTTGCTCGCGCGGTGTACAATAAGATTGTCAGTTGGGTATCTCAAAAGGAGTTGACCATGCCTCGCCCATCCCGCAAACGCCATCTCCGACCCGCCGACCGGCCGCAAGCAGACGAGATGTGGGGCGTGGGAGTCGTCCATCTGCGCCTGTGGATTACGCCCGAAGACGAGCCGCCGTATCGTCCCTACACTGTCTTCGTGTTGAATTTAACCAGCGGGCAAATGATGGGGACCGGTCTATTCGAGCACGCCCCCGAATCCGGCGACCTGCTCGCCACGCTCCTCGGGGCCATTGACAAGCCCTTGCCGAATACCGGCCGCCCGCGCCGCCCGCGGGACGTGGTGTTTGCCGACGCCGCCATCAAGGAGGCGCTGGCGCCGTCCCTCGCAGAACTTAGCATCGCCAGCGCGACGCGCGACTTACCGATGCTGGAGGAGATCGCGCGTGAACTGGAGACGGCTATGAACGGCCGGCCGGAGCATCCGGGCCTGCTGTCGGTGGCCGGCGCGACGCCGGAGTTCGTTGGGGCGCTGTTCGCGGCGGCGGCGGAGTTCTACCGCGCCGCGCCCTGGGTGCTGTTGAACAACGGGCAGACGTTTGCGCTGCAAGTCCCGGCCGGGAGCGGGCCGCGGTGGATCGCCTCGATCATGGGCAACGGCGGCGTCGAGTACGGATTAGGCGTGTATAAATCGTGGTCGGCCTTTGAGAAAGTGTTTATGGGCGCGGATGACCCGCGCGAATTGTTCAGCGGGCATCTGGCGGTGCTCTACGGCGGCCCGCCGATGCTGCCCTTCGACGACTTTGACGCGCTCCAGCGTTACGGCTGGGAGGTGGCCGGGGCGGATGCCTATCCGGCGCCGGTTGTGGTGGAAGCGGTGGAGAATGTGCGCCGGCCCGATGTGAAGGAATTGCGCTGGCTGGAAGCCGCGCTGCGCGCCATCCCGCGGCTGGTGCGCGAGCATTTGCGGGCGGATGGACAGGGCGATTATCATCCATTTGAAACGACGCTGACCGTCTCCGCGCACGGCGGCGACGTGCCCGTGCGGGCCGTGTATCCCGGCGGCCGACTGCCGCTGGAGCGGCGGCCGGTCCGTTCCGACGACTGGCAGATGTTCGCCGTGGACGACGAAGAAGAAGGGGACGAGCCGCCCCTCATTGATCGGCGTATGATGGAAGGGATGATGGCGCAGCTCGGCGCCAGCCTGGGCGCCGAGGAGGGGGTGGCCGATCCGAAACTGCGCGAGGCGCAGGCGCTGATGTACCAGGCGTGGGAGGAGACTAACCCGGCCCGGCGCCTCGCGCTGGCGCACCAGGCGCTGGCTCTGTCGCCGGACTGCGCCGATGCCTACGTGCTGCTGGCCGAGGAAGAAGCCGACTCGTTAGCGCGCGCCGCCGACTATTACCGCCAGGGGCTGGCAGCCGGCGAGCGCGCGCTGGGCGAAGCCTATTTCGAGGAGCACAAAGGTCACTTCTGGGGGCTGCTGGAGACGCGGCCCTACATGCGCGCGCGGGAGGGGTTGGCGAATACGCTCTGGTCGCTCAAGCGCCGCGAGGAGGCGGTCGAGCACTAC
>DAOTXG010000505.1:0-9040 GCA_034435515.1 Anaerolineales bacterium | reverse complement strand
CAGCGTGAAGACCGAGATTTTGTTTTTGGAGCGAGTGTGGGATTTCCTCAAGCCCGGCACAGGTCGTGCGGCCATTGTTCTGCCCGACGGCATCCTCACCAACGCCTCGTTACAAGGCGTGCGCGATTGGCTGATGGAGCGTTTTCAAATTCTGGCTGTGGTCAGCCTGCCGCAGTTTGCGTTTCAGCATTACGACGCAGGGGTAAAGGCCAGCCTAGTCTTTTTGCGCCGCCGTGCCGAGGACGAAACGCCCGATGATGCCGAAGCCATCTTCATGGCGCAAGCGGAGAACATTGGTTACGATGCGACTGGGCGCAAGACCTTTGTGGTGGAAGTGGAGCGTGAAGAACCAGAGAAAGAGCGCGTGGAGATTCAGCGGTGCGACCTGTTTGACTACCGCGCCTATTACGAGTGGAGCACCGCCAATCCCAAGAAGCCCGGTTGGAGCGAGCGCCACCGCGAAGTCATCACCAACACTGGCCTGGTGGCGCAGTATCGCCGGTTTCAGGAGAACGCTGAGCCTTTTTTCGTCTAAGCCCCGGCGCAACCGCGTTTGCCGTGCGGCGGGGCAGACTACGAGAGCGAGCCGATGTCAATTTCTGGCGCGGCTCTGCGCTGTATCAGAAGCTCTATAAGCATCCGCAGTTTCCACTCGTTCCGCTGAGACAAATCGCCACGTTGGTTCAGTATGGAATATCGGAAAGGGCAACTGCTGAGCCTGTGGGCGTGTCTATCCTCCGCATGAACAATCTGCAAGCCGGAGGTTGGGATTTGAGTGATTTGAAGTATGTGGAGTTGGATGGAGATACCAAAGCGCAATTTTTGCTCACGCCCGGAGACCTGCTTTTCAACAGAACCAACTCAAAAGAACTCGTCGGAAAATGTGACGTGTTCCGCGAGCCGGGCGAGTGGGTATTTGCTTCTTATCTCATTCGTGTTCGGTTAGATACTCAAAAGGCTCTGCCCGTTTTTGTTTCTGAGTTCCTGAATACGCGCGCCGGGAGAGTTCAAATTGACCGTGTGAGCCGTCAAATCATTGGGATGTCCAATGTCAATGCTGAAGAACTTCAGGATTTGCTAATCCCGTTGCCCCCAGTCGATATTCAGCGCAAGTTTGTTGACAAACTCGATTTGGCCCGTGGAACCTGTAAGCGCAAACTGGCCGATGCTTCGGCGTTGTTGAGCAGTTTGGATGGGTGGGTGTTGGAGCAGTTGGGCATTAGCCTCCCATCCCCAAAATCCCAGAAGGCTTTCGCTGTGGGGCGCGATGTTGTTAAACAGACTGCGCGACTCAACGCTGATTACTTTCACCCAGAGCGTCTATTGGCGATTCGTGAAATCGAGAAACACAGCAGGCGACTCAGGCCTGCGCCCCTAAGCGAAGTTGTGAACTTCATTCGTGACTTACGAAAAGCACCAGAAGGCACGTATATTGGACTCGCGCACGTTCAAAGCCACACTGGAGAACTCGTTGAGGCAGATGAAGAGGCTGAGGGTAGTTGCCTAACATTTGAAGGGGGCGATGTTCTTTTTGCTCGTCTGCGGCCTTACCTCAACAAGGTATATCGAGCAGAGTTTTCCGGCGTATGCTCGACAGAGTTTCACGTCATGCGCCTCAAGGATGAGAACTTAATCATCCCTGATTATCTGGCTGTAATTTTGCGCTCCGCAATCATCTTGTCTCAAACGCGGCACATGATGACGGGCAACACGCATCCACGCCTGACAAACGAGGATGTAGAGAATCTGGTAATCCCGATTCCAGAACCAGCCATACAAAAGCGCATTGCCAGTGAAGCCAAGCGACGACGTGAGCAGGCCCGCCAACTCCGCGCGGAGGCCGAAGCTGAATGGCAAGCGGCCAAAGAGTGGTTCGAGGCGCAGTTGTTACGCGGGGGCTAGCGGGATGCACGTTGAGTTTCTCATGGTCTGCCGCTCTGTATTGGCCGAGTCGAGTTTTCTGCGCAGCCTACTTCAACAATCCCTCACTGATAATCTCAACGAAGTAAGCCAGGAGGAAGTGGAGCGAGCAGTACGGCTCACTGTCGTTCGCCCTGCGCCACCCAAAGCAGACGCCAACGGCCAATCCGTGTCGCGCGCCATCTGTGGCTTTGAAGTGGAGTTGGCCGAGGAAACTAACAGCCCCCATCAGGTCTTGCAGGATTTTGCCGGAGCGTTGGCGGAACAGGAAGGCGTTGAGCACGTCTTGAAATTCTTTGACGACCTTCTACTAAAACAAAGTCTTGCCTTAGCGCAAGAACTGTTCGCTCTAGAGATGAAACTGCGGCGGGCGCTGTCCATCATCTACCTTGCGGCCTATGAAGATGGATACTACAACCTTTTGCGCGATGAAAAAACTGAAATCGCCACAAACGAAAAGCAGACGCCTGAACACATGAAAAAGCTATATGAAAATGAGTTCTTCTATCTACTCTTCAAGCAATACATCTATCTAAATCAACGCCGACTGCCATCGAAAGTTGAAGACTTGATGATCTTGTTGCGTGATGCCAATGGCTTTGAAGCCTTTCAACAAGAACTTGAGCGCCAACCCATAAGCGATGAGGGCGATAGAGATTTGCTCTCATCGCTCAAAGAGCGTTTGGATGCCGTTGAGAAATTGCGAAACTGCATTGCCCATAACCGCACGCCTTCGGGCAAAGTGATACAAGACTATCATAAAGCGAGAGAGCTGCTCGATGTATCGTTGGATGACTTTCTTGCAGACTTTGAACCTGACAACCACACCGCCTAACACCCGCATACTGAGAAACCCTCTCAACAAGTAAACTGGGCAGTTTTCACGGAGATTCGTATGGGTTCGAGAATCGTGGGGGTGAAATGGTCGGCGCGAGGCACACAAAGTCGTCGGCTCAATGCAACCTCTCGGCTACGCTTCGCCGCTCGGCGTGATTGGCTTCGGTTGTGACACACGTTCCAGCCCGCTCGCGAAGAAGGTCGTAGCATACTGAACGGGGTCGGACGAGCCGCCACCAGTGTTGAAATCACGGGCGGGCAGGAACCAGGTTCTTGATTGGGCTCACTAGCACCAGTCGGTGTTATGGTCTTAGCTCTGGAACGTGTACCTTGTTATCATACACCCGTTCGCGTAGGCGGGGGCTGGAACTGCACCGCGGTTTCTCTAGGGCAGGAATGCCTGCCAGGGCATGGGAGGTTCCTGAGAACAGGCGGTGGATATTGCCATCTCAGAGGTTGGAGAAAAGGGGTGCGCGCCAGTTGGCAAGTTTACTGCGAAGTCTACCGCTCTTATGGCGAAACTACGAGTTGCTTCCACACTACAATAAAGGTCTCGCTGGGAGTGATTAACCAGCACATGCATCCGCCCGCGCTCCGTGACCAAGTGAAAAAGTGAAATGATCCGTTAGGCGCTTGCGCCCAAGCACATCCTCATACCGCTCACAACCCCACCCGCCGCCAGGCGGTTTTTTTTATTTCCCCTCGGCGTCAACTCGGCTCGCTCTCCCCGTTTGTATAGACAAGTTCAGGAAGCACAGCATTACCCGCCGTTAAGGGACAACTGCCAAAAGAAAAGCCTCCCGCCTCCCCAAGCGGGGGGCTTCTTGCAGCCAAAATGCAAATCTTCCACCGGGGGAAGAAAAAGGAGCAGGCTGGCATCAACCAGCCTGCTCCCGATCGCCACCCGGCAATCCACCTCCGCCCAACGGATTGAACGGATTATACAGCCACCTGCGCGACCTCGGCAACCTTCACCTCCCCACGCCTGATAGCCCCCAGGAGCGAGGCGAGCGTCTTGTGCGGCGGCTTGAGGTACGTCCCCCCGCCAGTGCCATCGCGCCGCTTCCCCCCGCGAATGGTGACGACGTAGTTCGGCTTCAGCAGTCCTACGGTCGTGTGCCACTGATCACCTCCCCACCCCACCATGCGCGGGTGGGTGTGAGAGGGGATGCGGTCGGCATTGGGGCCATAGACCGAAATTGCATCGGCGAGCAGCCGGACCACCTTCTCGGTATTGGGCATCTCCCGGAACTCACTCGGCGTGAAGCCTCTCTCGATCTCAAACGGCTCGATAGCATGGGATACCCCCTCCACGATTTCGCCTGCCGGCGCAGGCAGGGCCGTCTGCATGACCCGCATGTACGTCTTCAGCTCCCACGGCACGCCGTTCACGATAATGATGGTCGGGGTTCCATCCCCTCGGTCGTGGATAGCCTCAATCATGCGGACGCGAAGACGGGCCTGCACGCGGTCCTGGTGCCAGTCAATGAACTCGAAGAACGCAACAACCAAGGTGCCCACCAAGAAGCAGACCAGGATGAACAGCGCCATACCAAAGGCGATGTTGAGCGCGTTCCAGAACGAGGCCCATAGCCGCGCGCTGTCCGCGTCCTGGGCCTGCTTGACCTCAATCTCGTGAGCAACGGCGGTCGCCGTGAAATTGGCGATCACTGCCTGCTGAGTCAGAGACTGGGACTGAAGCACTACGGCCTGCTGCGTCTGCTCAAGAGACACCTCGGCCTCGCGCACGCTGATAGCTGATTGCGTAGCGGCCGCCTGCTGTGTAGCCTCGGCGTTCTGCGCCTCCACCATCATCAACTTGGATGCGGCCGCTGTAGACTCAACTGCCAGCGCGGTCTGAGTGACCGCAATCTGTGTGCCTCGGAAGGCTGTGCCGGGCGTGGGCGTCGATAGGGGGTGAACGGAGGGCGCGACCGTCTGTGACTCTACAACACGAGTACAGGCCGCCAATGAAAGTAGGACGAGCGTGAGAAAAAGAGTGTTCCTGAACACGCCTGCACACGGCCGGCGCAGGCGGCGCAAAGGGGATATAATATCCCCGTCAGCGTCCGCCTACACCGGCGCTGGCAACTGGGCGGGTGGTGCGATCAACACCACCTGCCCAACCTCAAGGAGATATTGAGGATACTAGCACGAAAAAGCCCGCCGTGCAAGTAGCATCGGCGGGCTTTTTCCCTCGGTCGTTAGCCAGTGGTGGTATTAGGAGACTTTTGCTCCAATTCGCCGTAATATTTCAACTGTAGCAGGGCCGCCTCGATAAACGCGCCGACCAATTTCGGGTCGAGTTTCTTGAGGCCAGTCTGCTTCGCCAGGTAGTCCAATGCAAACTTAATGGCCGCAGCGCGTTTCTCCGGGCCAGTCTTGCCGGGAAGAAACTGCTCGGCGTAGAGCACCGCCTCCTTGGCAACAGAGAGCAACACCCCCGTAGTGGCCGCGCCGGCTTTGACCTTCAGCCACTTGTGGCCTTCGGTAAGCAGGAGTGCGCCGAGCACGCCGAGGCCGGCCAGAACGAACTGCACCAGCGCCGGTAGGAGTTGCTCCAACAGCTTGAGAAATTCGGTCGAGATGTCCATCGGGAAATTGCTCCTTGTGTGAGATGGGCGGAGTGAGGGATTTCACTTCCGCGACTTACCTCAGCTTCAAAATCGCCTCCAGGATGAGCCACAACGCGCCGGTTTGCCAGAGCGCGATGAGGATGGTCATTATCACCGCGCCGGACACCAAGAACCTGACCGGGTTGGAGAGGAATAACGCGGCGATGGTAATGTGTTGCGGGTTTCCCAGCGCAACGTGCCTGTTGACCAGTTCTGTCAGCGTGGAAAGATCGTCGAGTAGGTCCCCCTGCTTTTTCTCCCAATCCGCGATGGCTGTCGCGCGCGAATCAGCCTCCGCGGTCAGTCCACCTTCCAGGTTCTTCACCCGGTATTGAAGTTCCCGAAGTTGCTCGACCAGTCCCTCCTTGCCGCTCAAACTCTCAATGAGGCTTCGCACGTCTTCGCGCAAGCGTTTGATTTCATTCGTCAGCACGGCAATTTCAGCCTCCTGCCGAAGCTCAAACTCATTGCTCCGATAGCGCCTATTTCCCGGCATCACCTATCTCCTTTTGCAGTCGGTTGCCTTAGCCCATAGTTGCCCATCGGTTACTCTCAGCCACTCGCCTCGCCGCTCTCTCATCCTCATCGGCCACGTCACAGACACTTGCCGCGAATGCCCCGCCTCGCTCGGCTGCCCGTAGAGCCTAATCGGATTGACGGCTGCCAATACCTCGTCATTTGGCTGTAGCATCTGCCACCAGCGCCATTCCCATCCGGCGAATGTTCCCTTGCCTTCTTCCAGATAGTGCTTGTTCCAGAAGTTAGCCGCATCAGCCAGGATGGTCATAATCTGGTTGGCTTCCGTGTCCGCCAATAGGACGGGCAGGCCAAAGAGGTAGATCACCGCAACACCTCCTCTAGTGTGACATCATCCAGGTGCACCAACAATCTGCAACTGTACTGGCGCTGTCCAAGTTTCACTGTTTTTGACGCCTCTGCTCATCAAGATATCCCTGCGCCTCATCGGCCACAACCTGCCTGTAGCGCAAGAGGATAATCTGCGCTTCGATGTAACTCCAAATCCGTATCCGCCAAAACGTGAGCCACCAACGCATTCTTTGTAGCATCATGTCACCTGGAGGGCTGGCATTTGCCTGTTCCCCGTTGTTGCGGGAGGAACGTACTCCACCTGGGCGAAGACCTGCGAAACACGCCGGAGGGGTTGGACTTGGTACTCCACGTCCGCCCGAACTTGAGTGACGCGGCGAGTTTGAGCAAGCGCGTACTCAACTATCGCCTCGACCTGGGTAGCGCGTCTCTCTGACATCTTACACAACCTTCACGCCGATTTGAAGGGAATCCAGCTGGCCCGTTGTCCAGGCCGCTGTGGTCTGCGGATTGACCCGGTGATCCGTCCCGACGTACATATCGTAGGTCGTGATGACGGGGATATTGCTCGACCAATACTCGTTTGAATTGGTCTTGAGGCCAATCTGGATGGAGTCGCCCGCCGCTGCGTCCTCGCGCGCCACTGCGCATACCTGCACGCGCAAGATGGTTGCGCCGGCCGGCAGGGAGCTGTCAGCGCAGTTGTAGAGGTCGTACTCACCGCCGCCCGCGTCGTAGTTGTACGTCGTGTCCTGGTCATCGGGAAGTTCGTTGACGTTATCCCAATTGCTGCCAGAGAGCGGAGTCAGTTGCGTCACGTCACCCGCCGCGCTCGGAATGAGAGCGACAACCCGTCCATCGCCACACCACGAATTGTCATTCCCGCCACTGGTGTCGTTGTAGGCTAAATCGTCCAGGTAGATGTAATTGCCGGAGGTGCCAATATTGGCCGCGCCATAGCGGAAACGATCATAAGTCGTATCCGCCCCCGGCTGCGTGTCGCCGGTAAACGACGCATCGGCAATGCCGTCTATTTTCGTTTCGATGACGCCGCCGCTGTTGGCGATTTTGACGTGGACTTCCAGACAATAGAAATTACCCGCATCGATGACGAGGCTGCCGCTGGCGACCTGGGTCGCCGTCCCGGTATAAAGTTTCAATTGGCCGCCGGAGTCTATGCGCACCGAACCGAGTTCTGTCGAGGCCCCGAACATCCAGCGCACGATATAGGCGATGTTGCTGCCGCTCGGCAGTGCGGACAGCCGGAAGGGTACTCGCAGGAAGCCCTCGGCTGCCGCTGGAACAAGCCGGGTCCCCAAGGCGTTGAATGAAGTACCAGTTTCAAAACGATACGAATAAGTCCCGGATCGCTTTACAGCGGAGACGACCGTATGAGACGAGCTGCTGAAACTATCCCAAAAGTATTCGTGTCCACCTTCTGCTCCATCAGTGAAAACGCGCGCCATATTAGCCTCCCGTCAAGATGATCTGCACCACCAAGTCAGCACCGGCCACCGTGCTACCGACAGCATCAATGTCAAACTTCAGATGTTGCCCATCGGCGATAGTCGTCACGTCAAAGGTGGTCGTGTTACCCTCGTTTGCACCAGCAGAGATTTGCGGCCGGTTAGACTGTGTGGTGAAGATGGTAACGTCATCCTTGTGGATATCCACGACGATCGCCGACCCGGTCGGGGCCGTATTGACCGCCAAATGCACTTCGCTAAAGGTCAGCGTCACACCCAGGTTGTTGTACCAGCGCAGTGTTCCAATCTGCGTCGTTAGTGTGCCCTCAAACGCAAACGTCACAATCCGCTTGTGGCTGTGGCCGCCCTCCTTGATCCGCACCTGGTCGCCGACGATTTCAAGCGTGACATTATCGGAATTCACGTCAAGTGCGTTCCCGTTTTCCACTAACCCGGCGCCCGCCTGAACGCTCGTCTGCGCGCCAGTCTTCGAGAAGGTCAAACTAGTCGTGCCCAGCGTAATCGGGTCGTTGGTCGTCAGCGTCCACCGGGTGTCCACATTGGCGAACCCCTCATTGACCCAGACACTCAGACCTGCTTTGACCTCCGCTGAGACGTCGGCGTCCGGCGTGCGCGTCCAGGCTCCCGAAGCCGCAGCGTACAGCCCATTCTCACTACCCGTCGTCTGATTCTTAACCAGCACACGATCTCCAGAACTAACTGAGATCGTGTCGATCGTCTGCAACCCGGACAGCGTGATATTGGCCGTCGTGGCCACCCGCACTGGGTCCTTGGTCTGTGTCACCCCCTGCACCTGAGCGTCGACGTAGTCTTTGGTGGCTCCATCCGTACCGCTCGTCGGAGTCGCCAAACTGGTCAGCTTGTGGTTGTTGAACGAGAGATCGGCGTCAATGTTGAGTTGCGAGGCCACCGCCTGCCCGGTCAGTTCCGAGAAAGCCACCTGCCCCCAGGCCAGGACAGAGGCCCCGACCTTTAGGACGTAGTTGAGCGTACCTTTCGCCAGCCGGGCCCACTTGGGGGTTGCATTGCCCGTAATGATGTCGCCGGCCACCACGGATCCAGCCAGTGTGTCGGGGTGGTCGGCGCTGAGCAGGTTGTGTGCCGCCCCGCCCATGCCCGCCCCACCAGTCTGAACCCACGTCACCGGACTGACGGCCGTAAGCCGCCAAACCGTGTTGTTGTCTGTCTGCCAGCCAAGTTTGCCGATCCCCGTCACGTCCACGGCCGGGAAACCAGCATCCGGCGTGCCAGCCTCACGGTTAGCCTGGTTAGCAAACTTCCACTGGTAATCGGGGTGTATCCCCTGCCCTGACCCAGCATCGAGTGCCCCATGATAGGGAGAGGCTACCATCG
>DAOTXG010000504.1:0-11502 GCA_034435515.1 Anaerolineales bacterium | reverse complement strand
GACGAGCATCGTCGTCGTCGTCTTCCCCGCGCTGCCGGTGACGCCGATCACTTTGACCCGCGGGGGGCAATTGTCGAGGAAGATTTGTGAGTCGTTGCTCAACGCGACTCCCCGACGCCGGGCCTCCTGGGCCAGCGGCAAGTCGGCGGAAACTCCGCCGGAGAGGCACAGGACGTCCGCGCCGTCGAGCAGCGAAGGCGGGTGACCGCCCAGGGCGTATTCAATTGGTAAATCGGCCAGCGCCGCCAGGTGGGCCTGCAATTTCTCCGCTGGCTGCATGTCGCTGACGACCACCTGCGCCCCGGCCTGCGCCATGAACCGCGCCAGCGCCAGGCCCTGCCGGGCGAGGCCGAGAATGACAATGCGCTTGCCTTGATAAGTCGCTGACACTCAAACTATACCCGTAAAACGTAATGCGTAAAACGTAACAAGATTACGTTTTACGCTTTACGTTTTACGCCTTCTATTCCCCCTTAGCCCATGCTTCTCCTGCGCGCCATTCCCGTTCCCGGTCTCCCCTACCCCGATCCAGAAGTGATTCGCCATCACCGCGCGCGACGGGCGAAGGAGGACGCCGTCCCCTGACGGGGATCTTCGACCGGCCGTGTCGAGCGCGGCGCGCGGCGCGTCCTTCAACACGGCGGGATTCACGAAGCACACCGTCGGCGTCGCGCCGTACTTGGCCTTGTAATGCTCGACCGCGCGGGCCACCTTCTCGTTCAGCGTCCGGCGGGTGTCGGCGTCGTACCAAAGCATTCCGATGTCCATCAGTTCTGATCTCCTGCGGACGCACTCCCGTGCGTCACTACAAACGGCATTCCGATGTCCATCAGTTCTAATCTCCTGCGGTGAGCCGCTCCGCGAGTCGAACCGCCCGCCCCTACAATAACGCCAGCGCGATCCCGATCATCGCCGCCAGCAACCCGACCAGCCAGAAGCGCTGGACGATCTGCGGCTCACTCCAGCCCACGAGCTCAAAATGGTTGTGGAGCGGCGCCATCTTGAAAACCCGTTTGCCCTCGCCGGTGCGCCGCTTGGTCCACTTGAAATAACTGACCTGGATAATCACACTGAGCGTCACGCTGACCGGGATGACGGCAATGATGGGCAGGAGCATCCACTGTCCGGTCATCAACGCCACGACGCCGAGGGCCGCGCCGAGCGAATACGACCCGGCCCCGCCCATGAACAGTTCGGCGGGATGGGCGTTGTACCAGAGAAAGGCCAAGAGCGCGCCAACCAGCGTGAAGCAGAACCGCACGACGAAGACCTGCCCCTGCAACAGCGCAATCACCCCGTAGGCTGCGAAGGCCGTCGCCGAGATCAGCCCCGCCAGGCTGTCCAGGCCGTCGGTGATGTTCACCGCGTTCGACATGCCGACGATGACGAACCAGGCCACCGGAATGTAGAGCAGCCCCAGGTCAATCTTGAAGGGCACGGCGGGCAAAACCAGGCTGTGAATGTCCAGCACGAAATACAACCCCAGCGCCGCCGCGACGGCGATGGCGCTCTGCCAGAAGAACAGGTGGCGGCCGCGCATCCCCTCGCCGCGCCGCACGCCGCTCAGACCCAGCCAGTCGTCCCAGGCGCCCAGGCCGGCGAATAAGGTCAGCACCGCCAGCGGCAGCAGCACCGAGCGCCCTTGAAAATCGCCGCGCACCAGGTTGACCACGTTCACGAAGGCCGTGATCGCCAGCACCGGAACGATCATCAAGAACCCGCCCATGGTCGGCGTGCCCATCTTCACCAGGTGGGTCTGCGGGCCGTCAATCCGGATCTGCTTGCCAATCTTAAATCGCCGCAGCAGGGTGATGAGCGGCTCGCCCCAAATGACGGTCAATAAAAAAGTAATGCCTCCCAGCGCCAGCGCGAAAGTCGCATTCTGGCTCATGCGCTCATCCCCGGTCGGGGATCTTCGACCGTCAACGCCGGGGCGACGCGGTCCATCCGCACCCCGCGCGAGCCTTTCAGCAGCACGACGTCCCCGCGCCCGATCCGGTCCCGCAGATAGGCAATGGCCTCGTCGCTGTCGTTCAACTCGACCACCGCTTCGGCGGGCAACCCGACCTCCCGCGCCTCGTCGGCGATGATGCGCCCGCGCGGGCCGACCGTAATCAACAAATGCGCCACCTCCCGCGCCCGCCGCCCGACCCGGCGGTGTCCGGTTTCCTCGTACGCGCCGAGTTCCAACATGTCGCCCAGCACCGCAATCCGCCGGCCCTCCAGTTCATTCAGCAGATTGAGGGCCGCGATCACCGACTCCGGCGAGGCGTTGTAGGTGTCGTCGAGGATCAGGCTTCCCCCTGGCCCGGTCACGGCTGACAGGCGGAGCTGGGTGGCGCCCAGCGACTGCATCCCTTCGACAATGTCCTGCCAGGTCAGCCCCTCTATCAGCCCGACCGCCGTCGCCCGCAGGGCCGTATGCACCGAGTGCTGGCCCAGCAACGGCGCTTTCACGTGCAGCGTCTCGTGCGCCCTGGCGTAGTGCAGGTGGAAATAAATCCCGCCGAGGCCGCGCGACTCGATATGATCGGCCCACAGGTCGGCGGCCGGGTCGAGGCCGTAGGTGAAGACCTTCGCTCGCGTCCGGGCGCGCATCGCCAGCGCGAGAGGATCGTCATAATTCAGCACGGCCACGCCCTCCGGCGCGGGCGGGAGGGCTTCGACCAATTCGCCTTTGCCCTGCGCGATGTTCTCGACGCTCCCCGCCCGTTCGAGATGAACGGCGTACACGTTGTTCACCACCCCCACGTGAGGCCGCGCGAGATCGCACAGGAATTTGATCTCGCCAATCTGATAGAACCCCATTTCCAGCACCGCGCGCTCGTGCGCCTCGGAAAGTTTGAGCAGCATCAACGGCAGGCCGATTTCGTTGTTGAAGTTGCCTTCGGATTTAAAGGTGCGATAGCGCGTGCTCAGCACGGCGGCGATAAGTTCTTTGGTCGTCGTCTTGCCGACGCTCCCGGTCACGCCAATCACGCGCACGTTCAGCCGGCTGCGCCAGTCGGCCGCGAGCGTCTGCATCGCCTTCAGCGTGTCGTCCACCCGCAGGCAGGCCGGGGTCTGCGACAGCCCGGCGGCCTGCGCGAACGTCACTGGCTCGTCGAAGATCCCCGTCCGGGGGCGGAGGTCCAAAGTGTGAAAGTCGCCCGGCAGCTCACGCTGGACGAGCGCCGCAATGGCCCCTTTTTGAAACGCCGCCGCCACGTAGTCGTGGCCGTCGGCGCGCTCGCCCGGCAGCGCCACGAACAGCGAGCCGGGGATAGCCAGCCGCGAGTCAATCACCACATCGGTGATGATCTGTCGAAGCGCTTCGCGGCCGTCAGGGGACGGCCCGCCCGCCGACTGGTAGCCGGTGAGGACTTCGACAAGGTAGCCCAGCGTCAGCATAAGTCAGTAAACAGTGAGCAGTAAACAGTGTTGACTGTTCACTGTTCACCGATTACTGCCCTGTCCCCTGACGGGGATCTTCGACCAGCGCGCGCCGCGCCTCGTCGGGCGGGATTTCCAGCAGCACGACCAGCCGTTTGACCATGTCGCCGAACAGCGGCGCCGCGGTCTCGGAGCCCCAAATACTGGCGGACGGTTGATCGAGCTTGATGAGCACCAAAAACTGCGGGGCGTCCATCGGCCCCCATCCAATGAAGGAGGCGATGGTTTTGTTCTGGTCATAGCCGCCGGGGATGGGAATCTGGGCCGTGCCCGTCTTGCCCGCGATGCGATAGCCCGGAACGAGCGCCCCGCTGCCCTCGCCCCCTTCCAGGGACTGGGCGAGCATTCCGGTCAACGTCGCCGCCGTCTCGGGCTTGAGGGGCCGCCCCAGTACCTGCGGCTGCGTGGTAAAGGAGCGGCTACGGTTGTCCACGCGCAGCAGGATGTGCGGCTGCATCATCGTTCCGCCATTGGCGATGGCCGAGGCCGCCGTCGCCAGCTGCAGCGGCGTGACGGCCACGCCCTGCCCGAAGGCGTTCGTGCCCAGATCCGACTCGAACCAGTCAGGATCGCCGGGGACCTTCAAGCGGCCCGCCGCCTCGGCGGCCAAATCCACCCCCGTCGGATGCCCTACCCCGAAGATCGAGAGATAATTGTAAAAAGTCGTCGGCCCCATTTGGGTGGAGAGGGAGGCCAGGCACACGTTGAGCGAATGCTGGAGGCAGCCCACCATGTCCACGGGGCCGTAGGCGGCGCCGCTCCAGTTGCGGATGAACGCGCCGCCGACCTCGACGAGGCCCGCGTCCAGGAAGGGCGTCTGCGGCGTGACCAGGCCCGAGTCGAGCGCCGCCGCCATCGTGAGCACTTTAAACGTCGAGCCGGGTTCGTACTGGCCGCTCACGGCCGGGTTCGCCGGGTCGCCGGGCGGAGCCTGGACGTAGTTGTTCGGGTCGTAGGTCGGCCACGACGACATCCCGAGGATTTCGCCATTCGTCGGATTGATCACGATGATTGACCCGCCGACTGCGCCGTAGCGATTGATGGCGTCGGCCATCGTCACCTCGACCAGGTACTGCACATCCCGATCCAGCGTGAGGTAGAGGTCGGCGCCCTGGTCGGGCGTGGGGTCGGGCTGGACGTCAAACGGGACGAACCGCTCAATGCCCTTGACGGAGTGGCCTGCCAGCAGGTCGTTATAAAACCCCTCCACGCCGAAGTAACCCACCTGCCGCCCGTCCTGGTTATAAGCCACAAAACCCAGTACCTGCGAGGCCAGCTGGCCGCCCGGATAGACGCGGTGGGGGATGGGCGTCAGGTCTACCCCATTCAGATCCACTTTGCCCTCGACCTGTCTGGCCTTGATGAGTTCGCCCAGTTCGGCGCTCACCGGGCGCTGCACCAGCACATAGGGCCGGTCGCTTTGTGTGGCCAAGACGAGCTCGGTGACGGACTTGTCGAGCAAGTCCGAGAGGGTAGTCGCCACGTCTTTCGGCGTCACCACATTGGGCGGCGAGATGCCCAGCTCGTACTGTACGTCGTTGGTCGCCAAGAGTTCGCCGTCCCGGTCGAAGATGCGCCCGCGCGCCGGGGCGAACTCACGCGGGACTTGCGAAATGGTCTGCGACAGGCCGCTCAGATATTTGCGATTGTCGCCGCCGAAGTCAATGCGCAGCAATTGAAACACAACCAACCCGGTCAGCAGGGCCAGGCCGATGAGGATGAGCCGGAAGCGGACAAAAATCGTTTCGTTCATCAGGCGTCTAGACCCTCAGGGTCTCAGAGAGCCTGAGGGTCTGAGTTTGGTTCATCGGGTCAACCTCCCCCGCCCCCAGTGAGGTTTTGCCATTGCTGCGCCAGCCAGTCGCCGGGAGAGACGACGACCGATGGCATAGGGAGGCCATCACCATCGGGCGGCGGCGACTCGACCACGGCTGGCTGTGGATAGTTCTTCACCGGCAGGTATTCCACCTGCTCCATTTGGGCGGGCGCAAAGCCCAGCGCCCGCGCCCGGTCCGCCAGGCGGGTAATGGAGCGCAATTCCGCGAGTTTGGCCCGGAGTTCGTCGTTCTCCCGGATCAATTCGGCCTTGCGCCCCTCGAGGCGCTGCACATCGCGCCCGGCCGTGCCGGCGCGGGAGGCAGCGGCCAGGTAAAATCCGCCGATGACCGCGATAATCAGGAGCGCAATAGACAGCACCGCCACTGTCTGGACTTGCTTGCGCCAGGGGGCTTGCCGAAAGGCTCGCAGGATTTGATCGGCGTAGGCAGAAGGCATAGGTGTGCCGGGTGACGGGTGGCAGGTGACGGGTAACACTTGGCGGGTAAGGCGACACTCGTCACTCCTCACTTGCCACTTGCCACTCTTTACTGCAAGGTCTGTGCCATTGGCAACTTCTCCGCTATCCGCAATTTGGCGCTGCGCGCGCGCGGGTTGCGGGCAATCTCCTCTTCCGCCGCCTCGATGGGCTTGCGGGTCACTTCCCTTAGACTCGGCTCGAACTGTCGAAGCGCTTCGCGGCCGGCAGGGAGCGGCGGCGCGTGCAAACTCGGATCGCCCCGCCCTGAGCCTGCCGACGGGCCGCGCGCCTGCCACCGGAAAAAGTTCTTAACCAGGCGATCTTCCAGCGAATGGAAGGCAATGACCGCCAACCGCCCACCCGGCTTGAGCAGACTCAGGGCCGCCGGGAGAACGGTTTCGACCGCCTCCAATTCTCCGTTGACGGCGATCCGCAGCGCCTGGAACGTCCGCGTGGCCGGATGGATGCGCGCGCCTTTCCGGCCCCCGACCGCTTTGGCGACCACCTCGGCCAACTGCCAGGTAGTTTGTAAGGGCCGGGCCGCGCCGATAGCCCGCGCAATCCTCCGGCTGTGCCGCTCCTCGCCATATTTGAAGAAAATGTCGGCGAGTTCGTCGAGCGGCCATTCGTTCACGATCTCGGCGGCGGTCAGTTCGGCGTCCGGGTCGAAGCGCATGTCCAGCGGGCCATCGGTCTGGAAGGCAAACCCGCGGGCCGGGTCGTCCAGTTGCAAGGACGAGAGGCCCAGGTCGAGCAAGATGCCGTCTACCGGCGCGAACCCGCGAGCCACGTCCGCCATGCGGGTATAGGAAGATTGCACAACCGTGACCCGGTCCCCAAAGCGCGCGAGATTCGCCCGGGCGACTTCCAGCGCCGCGGGATCACGGTCCAGGCCGAGCAGGCGTCCATCGGGACTCGAAAGTTCGAGCAGGCCTGCGGCGTGCCCGCCCGCGCCGAGGGTGCCGTCAATGTATTTGCCGCCGGGCCGGGGGCGCAACCCGGCGAGCACTTCTTGGTAAAGAACCGCGCGATGCGTGTGCGAACTACTCACTCGCCTGCATGGGCTGTGCGGGTTCGGCTGGCGCGGGCGTTGTCCCAGGCGCCGGCATCGTCGTCGTCACCGGGGCGACGGGTGCGACTGGCAGCACGGTCGGGGTGGCCGGCTCCATCGCAGTCGCCAGGTTCAGCGTCGCGAATCGTTTCGCGTTGACTGCGGGATCGTTCACAATCTTGAGCTGCTCATCCCAGCCCGTCCGACTCCAGATTTCAACGTAATCGCCGACGCCGACGATGACGCACTCGCCGTCGAGGCCAGCATAAGTGCGCAGGAAAGGCGGAATGTGGATGCGGCCCTGTTTGTCGGGCGCGGCTTCGCTGGCGCCCGAGAAGGCGAGGCGAAGCAGGGCGCGGTTTTCGGGGTCGGTAGGGCTGAGGGACTTGGCGCGCACGGTGAGACGGGTAAAAGACTCGATCGTGTAAAGGAGTAGGTATTTTTCAAAGCCGCGCGTGACGACAGCGCCCCCAGCCAACTCCTCACGAAACTTCGCGGGGATGGTCAGGCGTCCTTTGTCGTCAATCGCGTGCTGAAACTCGCCCAAGAACACGTGTTCTAAGTATCCTTTAATCGAGTAATGCCGAACCAGTCCAGGTTTGGATCGGCGCGCCACACTCTCCCACTTTTCCCCACTAACGCCCACAGTATATACCCATTCTCCCACTTTGAGCAATAGGCTAATGGAATTTTTAAGATAGGCTTCCCACCTCCAGTAAATTTGGCGCGAAAATTGCGCCTTAAAGCCCTCTAACCTGGGTGGTGAAAAGTGGGGCAACCTATGACGTGCTGGCCTTTCGTGACCAGGTAGGTTAGAAAAGGGTTGTGGATATCTGGCTAAAGTATGGGGATAACAGGGGAGAGGCTGTGGATTACTCACTACTCAAAGGATGACGGGTTCAGCAGCAGTAGAGACGTTCTGCCGGAACGTCTCCAGGCCGGGCGCGGGCCTGCCCTTGACGTTCCTCCCCCTCCCCTGCTATACCTATGGCGCGACCAACCCCCACACCGCGCAGATGGGGTATGATTAGAGCGCGCAACCGAAGGAGGTCCTTATGACTGTCGCCGAGATCATCACCGAGAAAGTCCGGGCCTTGCCGCCTGAGAAACAACAGGAAGTGCTGGACTTTGTGGAGTTCATCGAGCGCAAGACCGCGCCGAAAAAGCCGCGCCGCCGAAGTCTGATCGGCCTGTTCGCTGACCTGAATATTGACCTGACTGAAGAGGACATCGCCGAGGCGCGGCGGGAGATGTGGGCTAACTTCCCGCGGGACATTGAGCTATGAGCGCGGTTGTGGCTGATACGCATGCGGCGATCTGGATGCTGACGATGCCGGCGCGCCTGTCATCCGCTGCGCTTTCGGCGCTCAAAGGCGCTGAGGCAGCCGCGGCCCCCATCTATCTTGCTTCTATCTCGTTGGTAGAGACGGCTTATCTGATTGAAAAAGGACGCCTGCCTGAATCTCTCTTCGACCGTCTACAGCGTGAACTGGCAAACCCGGATAGTGGACTGACCTTGGTGCCGCTTGATCTGCCCATCGCGCAAGCCCTCCGGCGCATTTCGCGCGCCGCCGTCCCTGAGATGCCCGACCGGATCATCGCCGCGACGGCGTTGCACCTGGGCTTGCCGCTGGTGACGCGCGACCTGAACATTGCGGCGTCCGGCATTCCCACCCTCTGGTAGCCAACGCACGCCGATTCACCCGCTTGAACATGACCTGCCTGCTTGCCGAGGCCCCGGTCGAGGCCCCCACCCTCCCCGATATCCAGATCGCGCCGGAGGAAGACCAGGACGCCGAAGCCGCGCTCGACCCGCCGTACCGCGTCGTCATCCACAACGACGACTACACTCCAATGGATTTTGTCGTCAAAGTCCTGACGACTATATTTGAACTGCCGCGCGTGGATGCCGAGGTGGTGATGCTCACCGCGCACTTCACCGGCCAGGCGTACGTGATGACGCTCGGCTACGAGGAGGCCAAGTACCGCGTGGGCCAGGCGCACGGCCTCGCCCGCGCCGCCGGCTATCCGCTCACCTTCACCATCGAACCCGAATAGGGGTCAACGGATTGAACGGATTGAGCGGATTTTGATTCTTCTGGACAATCCGTTTCACGCGAAGCGGTTCCATCCGTTGACCAAACCACCCCGAGTGATATTTTGGCAGACGGGGCAGACAGAGTACAATAGTCCCTCAACAGGCTACACGAGTAGTGGCTGCTGAGTCCAGCAATTTCAGCAACCGCTCAACCCAGGCTAAGAGAACGCTGATGCCGCTGACCCAAAGCGCCCGCAGATACTATAAAGTCAGCGTGGATCAGCGCCTGTCAGCGTTCATCTGCGTTCCCTTGCCCGGCTGCCTGGTCAGTATTACCATTCAACCTCCGAGGAGATCAGCATGGCCACACAATTCGCGCAGGGTATAGACGTGTCGCGCTGGCAGACCAATGTAGATTGGGCGTCAGTCAAGGCAGCGGGGATGACCTTCGCCTTCTGCAAAGCCACGCAGGGGGTGCAGGTCGTAGACAGGTTCTTCGCCCAAAACTGGGCCGGGATCAAGCAGGCCGGCCTGGCGCGCGGCGCCTATCATTTCTACGATCCCATGCTCGACCCCGCGCAGCAGGCGCAGCTCTTCCTCCGCACCGTCAAACTCGAACCGGGCGACCTGCCGCCCGTGCTGGACGTGGAGCAGGCGGGCACGGCCAGCAACGACGCGCTCATCCGCGGGACCAAGACCTGGCTGGACGCCGTCGAGCAGGCCACGGGGCGCAAATCCATCATCTACACCCGCGCCTCTTTCTGGAACGAGCGCCTGCGCAGCTCGTCCGGCCAGTACCCCGAGTGGGCCAAAGATTACAAGTTGTGGACGGCGCATTACACCAGCGCGCCGAATCCCCTCGTCCCGCGCGGTTGGACAACCTGGACCTTCTGGCAGTTCACCGAGTCGGGGACGGTGAGCGGCGTGGCGGGCAAAGTGGACATGAACCGCTACAACGGCACGGCCGACGACCTGCGCGCCTGGCTGCAGAGCGAGACCGGGGGCGCCCCGGCCCCCCAGCCCACCGAACATGCTGCGCCGGCGGCCCAGCCCGGCCCGAAGGAAATCGTCGAGGCCTATTTCCAGGCGTTGAACGGCCGCGACCTCGACGCGCTCGCCGCGCTGTATCAGCCTGGCGCCGCGCACATCACGGCGGCGCGCACTGTGACCGGCGTGCAAGAGATCCGCGCCTGGTACGAAGACCTGCTGAACAACCAGCTGCCCAACGGGCAGTTCGCCCTGAAAGAGATCAAGAGCGAAACGCCGCTGATCTTCAACTGGACGTGCGACAGCGCCGCCGCGCACGTACTGGACGGGTCCGACACGGTGGGCCTGCTGGACGGGAAAATCCAGTATCACTCGACTATCTTCACCCTCGCCGGGAATTAGAATTTGCTCCTGCCTTCTCAAACCAATAGGAGCATAGCCCATGGCCGAAAAACACATCCTCCTCCTGCCCGCCGAAAACTACGGCGACTGGGTCGGCGTCGTCGTCGAATACGCGCTCAAGTTCGGCGTCAACTTCACCCCTGACCCGAACACGGCCGGCAAACACATGCACCCCGAGCAGGTCGTGACGGTCGTCATCGCGCCGGGCGCGTACACCGGACAGGGCGGGGACATCGTCGCCTGGTTCCAGAAGAACTACGCCGACGTCAAACTCGACCTCGTCCGCGTCAACACGCCGGACGACCTCAAGAAAGTCTTTGCGGCGCGCGTCGCCTCCGGCAAACGCTACGGCGACACAGCCCCCGCGCCCGCTGCGCCCCCGTTCTTCAAATGGAAATATCACGCGCTCCCCGGCATGCACGGCCCGGCGGACCCGGGCGGCGCATGGGTGCCCGAGGCCTACGACGTCATCCGCAGTTCAAAAGTGCGCGCGGTCAAAATGCTCGCGCCCGACCTCCAGCCGGGCGAGGCGGCCCAACTGCGCGCGATCAACCCTGACATGTTCGTCATGGCCCGGCTGTTCAACGGCCAGCTGAGCGAACCGCGCGGCGACGGCACGCCCGAGGGCGCGGGGCGCTGGTTCGCCAACGAAGTCGCCGACCCCGGCGACGGCAACAACCCGATGAACCGCGCCTACAATTCCGGCATCCGCCATTTTGAAGTTCACAACGAAGTCAACCTGACGGTCGAGGGACTGGGCGTGAATTGGAAAAACGGCCAGGAGTTCGCGCGCTTCTTCAACACGGTCGTGGACAGCCTCAAGCCCCGCTACCCTGAGGCGTTGTTCGGCTTTCCCGGCCTCTCGCCCGGCCCCACGTTCGACATCCGCCCCATCGAGGAGTACGCCTTCTACAAACAGGCGCAGGCCGCCGTAGACCGCGCCGATTTCGTCTGCGCCCACGTCTATTGGGGCGTGGTGGGAACGTGGGAGGACGGCGTGAACCTCACGCGCAAAGCCTGCGAGACCTTCCCGGATAAGCTCGTCTTCATCTCCGAGTTCAGCAACAACAACAAGGGCGTGCCCTCCGACGACAAAGCCGACGAATACGCCCGGTATTTCAGCGCCTGCAAGAGCCTCCCCTCCAACCTGGGCGCGATGTTCATCTACGTCCTCTCCTGGCGCGACGACCACAACCGCGAGGGCTTTCTGAACTTGAGCGAAGATAAATCCCGTTGGGAGCCGACGGGCCGCGCGGCGAGGCTGGGGACGCACAGGTTCTAACAATAGTGAGGGGT
>DAOTXG010000503.1:0-4787 GCA_034435515.1 Anaerolineales bacterium | reverse complement strand
TCGGCCCGGCGGGGACTATCGTTGACATCGGTTGGGATGAACGGTTATTACCAAACACACAACGCCCGTTGCCGTACCCTGGCTCACTGCATCCCGAGTGGAATCAGACAGATTCCTGGATTCTGGATGGCACACCAAGGTCTCTCTCGACGATAGACGCGCGAACGGGCCGATATATCCTGATCGCCGTGTGGGGGAACGGCCCGGTTCAAATCAGGAACCTGCAGGTCTTGGAGGAACGTTATCCGGCTGAAATGCGTGGGCAATTTGTTTCTTCTGATCCGCTGTTAAATCGCATCTGGCAGGTAGGGATAGATACCGTGTATCTGAACATGAACGACGCTTATGCTGACCCGTGGCGGGAACGCGGCCAATGGTGGGGTGATGCTTTTGTGGTTGATCACGTCAATCAAATCTCTTTTGGCGACACCTGGCTGTTGCGGCGCGGCGTGCGGTTGATGGGGGAGGCGATTAAGAATGGACGCGCTGAAGGCTTAGCGCCTAACGGCGCCGGCAGCTATTTGATGGATTATGGAATGGTGTGGGTTCACAGCCTGAGCGATTACTTGCGCCAAACCGGCGATACGGCCCCGCTGACCAAAATCTATCCGCGGCTGGTTGATTTTGTGGCTTATGTGGAAAGTTACGCGCACGCGACCACCGGACTACTGGACATCCCCGTCGCCCCTTGGTGGGAGACGGTCTACATAGACCCGGGCAGCGATGCTAACCGCTATGGCCAGGCGACAGCGGTCAATGCTATCTACTATGGCGCATTATTAGATGCCGTCTACGTCGCTGATGCCCTAGGGGATACGGCCCGCGCGCAGATGTGGCGGGACAGGGCGACCCAATTACGACAACGGATTAATGAGATTCTCTACCTGCCCGACCAGCGCCGTTACGTAGCCAGCATTTTGCAGGGGCAAATTGTGCCGCCGACGCCTCATGCTCAAGCGTGGGCTTTGGCATACGGCCTCGTGCCGGATGCAGAAGTGCAGGCGGTCGCCGACGCCCTCATGATCCTGACGCCGCCAGACCCGGACCGCCGGCGCGTTGGGATTTATGGGATGTACTGGGTGTTGGAGGGCCTGGGACGCGCCGGGCGGATTCGGGATGGGATCGCCTTGATCCAGGCTTACTATGGTCGTTTGCTAGATCAAGGCGCCACAACGTGGTGGGAGCATTTCAACGCGAACCAGAATTATGCCAATGCTCTTTCGCATGGCTGGGGAAGTTCGCCCTCCTGGTTCTTAACCATCTATGTTTTAGGCGCACGTCGGACCGGGCCTCAAACCTGGTCCATCCACCCGTCGTTGACAGGCGTGGCCGCTGTCTCCGGCGTCTTGCCGTTGCAGAACGCCGAGCTTCAGGTTGGCTGGGAGCGCCCCAACTGTGAGGCGGCTCAAGTCGAGTTGACTGCGCCCGAGGGAACAAGCGGCGAACTTGTGATCTCGATTGAGAACAACTCTTTGACCTTGAGTCTCGACAACGATTTGATCTGGCAGGGCGGAAGGCCTCTCGCCGATGACGTGACCCAACGAGCGGATGGAATACACATCGCCCTTGGCGCCGGTCATCACCGGCTGGCTGTCCGTCAGCATTGTTATCCCGTCCATCTTGCATTAGTTATGCGTTGAGGACCGCCTCTGTTGAGTGCGCGAGCGATCAGAACTCCTCTGCTAGAGGTGCTGCTGTACCTGAGCCTCGCCGCCGGCTTGGTCGGTGTGGCCTTCTCTCACTGGGCCTACGACGACCCTTTCATCACCTACCGTTACGCCGAAAACATTGCGCGCGGGATGGGCTTTGTTTATAACCCTGGCGAGCGCGTGTTAAGCACGACGACGCCGCTTTTTGCGCTCCTGCTGGCGGTGTTGCGACCTCTCTCGATTCCCCTGCCACAACTTGCTATTTTCATTGGCGCTGTGAGTCTGGCCGTAGGAGGAATCTGCCTCTGGGATCTGTGCCGTTCCTGGCAGACGCCTCTGGCGGGTTGGGCCGGGCTGCTGCTTTACCCGCTCTTCTTGCTCCTGCTCACCACGCTTGGCTCAGAAACTCCGCTGTATCTGGCGTTTTGCCTCGGCGCGTTCGCCTTTTACGCCCGCCAGCGCTACTCCTGGGCTGCGCTCTGCGCCGCGCTGGCTGTTCTCACCCGGGCCGATGGAATTCTCGTGCCGCTTATCTTGGGAATAGATTATCTGGCGCGCATTCGCCGCCCCATCCCCTGGCGGCCCGTGGCGCTCTTCGTCCTCTTGCTCATCCCCTGGTTTGTGTTCGCATGGGCTTACTTCGGTTCGCCCTTCCCTGCCACTCTCACCGCCAAACAGCATCAGGGAAGCATGGTCATCAGTCAGAAGTTCGCGCCCGGCTTCCTCACCATTGTGTGGGGTTACGCAACCCGCTGGCATTATTGGCTTGAAGTGAGCCTGGCAGTAGTTGGCGTGGCTTTCGCCGTCACACGCAAGCGCGCCTGGTTGCCGTTCCTCGCCTGGCCGCTTGCGTATTTTGCGGCTTATACGGCCCTGGGGGTGAGCCGCTATTACTGGTATTATACCCCGCTCGTGCCAGGATTTATTGCAGCGGCCGGGTTGGGGGTAGAGGCAGTGAAAGTTGGTCTGCATCGCGCGCCGGTCGGGTTGGCGCTGGGGGGAGGCCTCTTGCTCGGGCTGGCGCTGATGCAGGGCGGGGATGCGCTGCGCCTGCGCCAGAACCCTGACCGTCGCTACCTCATCTATCGAGAGGTGGGCGAATGGCTGCGGGCGAATACTGCGCCAGAGAGCGCGGTTGGCACGCTGGAGGTAGGCATCATCGGCTACTATTCTCGGCGACCGATGGTGGACTTTGCCGGTTTGATTCAGCCGGAGGTGGCGGAGCAACTCACACCCTCGGCGACTTACGCGGACTCGGCAGACTGGGCCATTCGGGCCTATCGGCCAGAATACCTGGCGCTTAACCCGGCGTGGTTTCCAGCCCTCATGCCCGCCCTGATCGCGCCTGCCTGTGAAACCCGACAAACTTTTTCGGGCGCAGCCTATGGCTATTCCGGCGACATGGTAATCTACCAATGTAATTGGAAGTGACAACGCCCCATCTGTGGTAAAATTTTCCTGACATATCGCCCCCTTATTTTGGGGGCGTTTTCATGGGCCAGTGTGTCTCCCTTAAGACCAGTTCAATCGCCGTCGCCAGGTCGGGAACGGCAAGGATGTGATTCCGTTGCGCGGCCTCCGGCCCCTGGGTTTGCGCGCCGCCCAGGCCGGTGAGGACGAGAATGGGCTTCACGCCGGCCGCCTGAGCGGCCTGCGCATCGGTGAGCGCGTCGCCAATCAGGATGGAGGCCCCGAGGTCAATGCCCAGATCGCGAGCCGCTTGCCACAGCATCCCAGGGGCAGGCTTGCGGCATGAGCAACCGGCCTGCGGGTGATGTGGGCACAAGTACAAGCCATCCACTCGCCCTCCGGCAGCGGCAATCTGCTGGATGATATGAGCATTGATCGCGTCCACGGCGGCGCGGCTGACCAGTCCCCGTCCAATGGCCGATTGATTGGTGACGATGACGATGAGCACGTCATAGCGTGCAGGCGCGCCAGGGCTTCTACCGCGCCGGGGATGAACTGCACTTCGGCAAGGGATTTGACGTAGTCGGCGCGATTCTCGACAATGACGCCGTCGCGGTCGAGGAAGACGGCCGGGCGAAGCGAGGCGAGGGACATTGGCGGCGATTATAGCAAACGTAGTACGTATTGCGTAATGCGTAACGGGCATCCAGTAGAAAGGATCATTTCTGCTTGGTGAAAATCTTAGTCACCGGCGGCGCGGGTTTTATCGGCTCGCACACCGCCGATTTGTTGCTGCAACGGGGATATCGCGTTCGCGTGTTGGACGCGCTGGCGCCGCCGGTTCACCAGGATGGGAAGGCGCCCGAATACCTGCCGCGCGACGCGAACGCAGAGTTCCTGCGCGGGGACGTGCGCGATCGCGCGGCCTGGGAGCGCGCGCTCGAGGGCGTGGAGGCCGTGTTCCACTTCGCGGCTTACCAGGATTATCTCCCCGATTTCTCCAAGTTCTTCCACGTCAACGCAGTGGGCACGGCGCTGTTGTATGAGATCGCGGTTGAGAAGCGGCTGCCCATTCAGAAAATCGTCGTCGCCTCGTCGCAGGCGGCGTATGGCGAGGGCAAATATCGCTGCGCGAGCGATGGGGTTCAATATCCTGGCCCGCGGTCCGAGGCGCAGTTGAAAGCGAAGGACTGGGAACCACGTTGTCCGGTGTGTGGTCAGCCGATGAGCGCCGAGGCGACCGGCGAAGAAGTGGTCAACCCGCACAACTCGTACGCGATGAGCAAGTACGCCCAAGAGATGCTGGCGCTCAACCTCGGGCGGCGTTATGCTATCCCCACCGTGGCGATGCGCTACAGCATTGTGCAGGGAGCGCGGCAGTCGTACCGCAACGCCTATTCGGGGGCCATGCGGATTTTTGCAATGCAGGCTCTCGCCGGCCAGGCGCTCACCGTCTACGAGGACGGAGGGCAGCTGCGAGATTTTGTGTACGTGGGCGACGTGGCGCGCGCGAACTTGCTCGTCTTCGAAGACCCGCGCGCCGATTATCAGGCGTTCAACGTCGGTGGGGGAAAGGCCATCACGGTGTTGGACTTCGCCCGCCTGGTCGCCGCGCGCGCCGGAAAGGGCGCGGCGCCGCTGGTCACGGGCGAATATCGCTTCGGCGATACGCGCCACATCGTCTCCGACATCTCGAAACTGTGCGCGCTGGGCTGGGCGCCGCAGGGG
>DAOTXG010000502.1:0-3766 GCA_034435515.1 Anaerolineales bacterium | reverse complement strand
CTGCCGTAGCGAATGATGGCATGGTCAATCAGCGAAGTGGCATCGTTGCTGTTGTCGCCGAACTCGATGCGTGACCAGTTGCCACGAGCGGGGATAGTGGCAGAGCCGTCGTTGTTGGTATCCCCACCAACCGTGTCGTCGCGATACGAAGTAAAGTACACTGGGTTGTCGGCGGTTCCTAACGCCCGTAAAGCGCCATTTACGATCAATGACCGTCCAAGGTTGAACTTTACAATTGCCCCAGGTTCAACTGTTAACGTTACGCCAGTGTTCACACTGACGTCTGTGCTCAGAACTACGTAGATGTTGCCTGCCGTCCATGTTGTAGTTGTCGTGATAGTACCTCCAACAATGATAGTGTCAGCATAGGCTGGCGAGGCTTTGAGCAGGCTGAGCAGGGTCACAGCGAAAACTACACCGGCGCCGCGGATAAGCAGGTTTTTCATGGTATCTGCCTCCCTGGTTGGGGCGAAACAAAAAACCGCCTACCCTCGCGCCAATCGGCGTGAGTCAGGCGGCCATATTGAAACGGATTGCACATCCAGAAGGACATGCCCCTGTCCAACACCTTTCAGTTGAGAACAGCGCTATTTGAGAGGAGTTGACCCCCGGACCAAGCGAGTCACCTCCCTGCCAAGAGAATACTGCAAATCGGGGGCGAAGGCAAGAGCCTTTTTCGCCTTTTTTCTGAAAAGCCACTTTGCGCTCCCCCCTGCCCCCTCCCCGGTCGTGGCGCGGAGCGTGCATGCGACAGGGGAGGTACAGCTCTCACTCCTCCCCTCGGGAGGGGGTGGGGTTTAGCGGTTCTGACTCCCCAGAGGGTGAGCAAGAATACGAGAAACAGCCGCGCTTTCATCGTCCCTCCCGGTGAATTGGATGAACAGTGGCTAATTGCCTTTTAAATAAAGCGCGGTATACTCCCCTCTGTTGCCACTGTCGCGCAAAATGGCACAAAATCGGATCGTTGGCGTTAAGGAAGACAGCATGAATTGGGTAAGTGACAGCGAAGAGGCGCTAATCCGGCGGCTGGGCAGCCGCATGGCCGAGGAGAGGTTCCTGGCGTGGGATGAACTCTTCGGAAAGTTTGTCCCACGCCTCCACGGCCTCGCCCCTGGAAGGCTGTATATCTACCAGGACGTGGACGACCTGTCTCAGGATTTCTATCTCAGGGTATATCGGCGGTTACAGGAAGAACCGTTGGAGGGGACTAATCCGAAAGCGTATATCTGGACAGTGGCGCGGAACCTGGTCGGGAGTTATAGACGAAACTACCAGCGCTGGCTGCGGAGGGAAGCGCCTCTGGACGAAGGGGAATGGCTGCTGGAAGCGGCCTCCCCCTCCCCGGAACAGGATGTTGAGCGTAAGGAAGTTCGCCAGCAGGTCGTGGATGCCTGTCTCCGTCTCCCCCACCGGACTGACGGCTTGCTGTTCCTCCTGCATCTCGCGGGCTATAGTTCACAGCAAATCACAAGCCTGCTGCCGGTGCCGCGCCGGACCCTGTACCGCCATCTTCAAGATGCGAGAGTTTATGTTCGCCAGCAGGTAGTCAATCCGGGCAAAGGCATGGCTTTTGTCGGCTCACCCAGGGCAGGTTTCCCTTTCGACAATCAGCCGGGGCCGTTTGGCCTCTCGTTCATGAATGCCGCCCTCCAGAATCTCGCTCCCGAGTCGCAACGCGAACTCTGCAAAACCTTTGGCCTCAAAAACATCAGCCAACTGGCTGAGGTGTGCTTTGTCATGCTCGTGCTGCATAACGTCAACACCCCTGAAATACAACTGCATATTGATTTTCTGCCCCGGGAAGATATGGGGTGGAGAGTGGTCGAAGGAAAACCAATGCACTACCTGGACATGAATCCCAGTTTCCGGCGCGAAAAAATCGGCGGTGTCTGGCAAGAAGTGTTATCTTTGGAAGACCAGGTCGCCTTCTCAGCCAGGGAGATCAATAAGGCCTATGATGACCAGGGAGGGTTAGCCGGCACAAACTGGCGCTTCGACTTTCCCCAAGGCCCGCTCACCATCTACAAGCCGCTCGATCCACACCAATTCCTCTTCTATAGTGACCCCAAGACCCGGCGCCAGTCACTGTTTGTCTTCAAGCCTGTCTTCCGCTGACATGGGCTTTTCATTCACCATGTCCCACGAGGATTGCTTCGTTGATGGCGATTAAGTGGCCTCCCATGTCGCCAAGGGGGACAGCGGAGCGGGCGGCCTGTTCAGAGCGAAGCGCCAACGGAGAATCGGCGGCGGCGTGAGCGGGGAGCGAAGAAGGTGTGCCTGACTCGAATTACCGGCCAACTCTATGATGCCTGCACTGCCTGCCATGCCTCTATAATCTGCCAGTGGTGGGGTACACTCTCCAAGAACATACGGCGGCTGGTTGCGTCCATTTTTGCCGCTCTTTCCTGCAGTTCGGCGTAGGCCTGTTCAAGTGCCTGCCGGGCGCGGCCGTCGCCAACGGACTGCAGGACCTGAAAGCAGATCAGGTATATTCGCAGCGATTCTTCGGTTCCGTCAAGGCTACCGGTTTCAAGGTGGCGCAAGACCGCCTCGACCTGTTCGAGCGCTGCTGGCAGGTCACCCTGGGTCATGAAAGCCCCAGCCAGCCCGGCCTGACTCTCGGCGGCCAGGTTGGCCAGATCGAGTTCAAGGCGCAGATCAAGCGCCTGCTGGAAGGCAGCAGCACCTTCGGCAGGCCGCCCCAGCGCAACCAAAACGTGTCCCAGGCCGGTCAGATCAAAGCCTATGCCCTCTCGATCGCCTATCTCACGGGCCAGGCGCAGGGTTTGCTCGTAGTATCCTCGGGCAGGGACATAGTCGCCCTGGATCATGGAAATGAAGCCCAGATTGTAGAGCGCCATACCCTCACCCTGGCGGTAATCGATCTCACGGGCGACGCGTAAGGCCTGCTCACAGTACGCCTGTGCCTTGGGGATGTCACCCTGACTCCCAACGAGGCTTCCCAGGTTATTCAGCGCATAGCACTCGCCCGATCTGTCACCGGTCTTGCGGGCCATATGCAAGGATTGTTCAAAGTACATCCGCGTCCTTGCGTAGTCGCCCTGTGCCTGGGCGACATCGCCCAAGCTGCGCAGGCTGTCCATTTGCACCCAATGCGTCCCGGTCGCCTCCGCCAGTTCCAGGGCTAGCTCAAGCTGTGCCTGTGCCTCGGTGAAGTTCTCCTGCCTCCAGAGCGCTCGACCCCAGCGGAGGCGTGCCGCCGCCTGGTGGGCCGTGTCGCCAGCAGCTTGGGTCTTTTCCAGCGCCCGCTGCGCCGAGGCGACGGCCGCTGGGTAGTCACCAGTAACTTCGTGGTAGGCACTACGCCGTAGGGCGACCTCGGCCTGGCATATTGGGTCGTCGAGTTGAGCGGCCTGTGCTTCCAGCGTATCCAGGTCGTATGCCTGCAGAGCGCGCGAACCCTGCATGGCAGAAACTTGTTCGTGGCTCAACAGCAGGTCATAGCGCGTTGCAATATGGCCCTCAGGCGTCAGCGCCAGGGCACGACTCAACCGGTGAAGTGCCTCAGCATGGGCGTGGTGGGCGGCGGCCTGCTTCCCAGCTCGACCCTGCCATTCCGCTTCGCGCAGTGTGTCTTCGGCCAGCGCATAGTGGTTGGCGATCAGGTCAGCGTATTCATTTGGGTGTAAATCTCAAATAGCGCGCCTACACCGCGAGCGGGAGCGTGAAAGAGGCGCTTCCCGAACCGATCAGGACGGATTGCTGGTAACTTGCCCGGAGTAACGCCCAACCCGCTTCCCAGCGG
>DAOTXG010000501.1:0-16682 GCA_034435515.1 Anaerolineales bacterium | reverse complement strand
TTGCCGAGATTGGCGACGATGACCCGCACGCCCAACTGCGTGGAGCTATACGCGCACCCCCCGCTAGTCTGCAACTCGATCCACATGGCGCTTATAGTCAGATCAGGCAGCATCCCTACGAGAGTGGCGGTCACTGTCGGGTTTGGGGTAGGAGTGGGTGTCCCAGTCGGCGCGGGTGTCTTCGTCGGCGTTGGGGTAGACGTGGGCGTGATCGTGGGAGTGTGAGTCGGCATCCCGGTCGGCGTGGGCGAGTGATAAGCCCCGGCATATTGTTGCCAGTCGAATCTTTGAGAAGGCAAGCCCCAATAGGGGACAAGCGCCAGCCCAAACAAGAGAAGGCCCAGGGAAACAAGCAGACGTGAATATCGGGTCATAGGGCGCCTCCCGCTATGTCATTCTTTGACATCTTATGCGTACATACCGGAGTATATCATGCCCGAGGGTGTATGACGAACGCGTCGAAAGCTGCGCTTTCATGACCAATGGGGGAGGTGTCCAGCGCCAGACTCGTGTATAATTCCGCCCAACCTATGAAAAGACCTATACCGCATGAACACTGATACTTTCCTCCCCAACGTCAACCCGCCCATTAAACTCTCGTGGCAAAAGATCGTGGCCAGATACCACAACCCCGATCTCCGGCGCAGCCTGTGGCAGGTGACTAACTCCTTCGCGCCGTTTTTCGTGACGTGGTATCTCATGTACCGCAGCCTCGAGTGGTCGTACTGGCTGACGCTGGCGCTGGCGATCCCGGCCACGGGCTTCCTCATGCGCATCTTCATCATCTTCCACGACTGCGGGCATGGCTCGTTCTTCAAGTCGCAAAAAGCCAATGATTTTCTGGGGACCCTCTGCGGCATCCTCACTTTCACGCCCTACTATCAGTGGCGGCGCGACCATGCGATTCACCACGCCACCTCCGGCGACCTCGACCGGCGCGGCATCGGCGACGTCGCGACGCTAACGGTGAAGGAATATCTGGCGCTGCCGTGGCACAAGAAACTGGGCTACCGCCTTTATCGGCACCCGTTGGTCATGCTCGTCCTCGGGCCGTCGTTCCTGTTTCTGGTTGGCCATCGCTTCACCACGGCCGGCGCGGGCAAGCGCGAATGTGACAGCGTGCTGTGGACGAACATGGCCCTGCTGGCGATCATCCTCGTCCTGAGTTGGGCGATTGGCTTCAAGTCGCTTTTGCTTGTGCACCTGCCCATCCTGTTGCTCAGCTCTACCGCGGGCGTCTGGATGTTCTACGTCCAGCATCAATTTGAGACGACCACGTGGGAGCACAACAAAAACTGGGATTACGCCCGCGCGGCGCTGTATGGCAGTTCCTTTTACAAACTGCCGAAGATCCTCCAGTGGTTCACGGGCAACATCGGCTTCCATCACATCCACCACCTCAGCCCCAAGATTCCCAACTACGAGCTGCAAAAATGCCACGAGGAGAACCCGGTTTTCCACGAGGCGACCACCTTGACTTTACTCGCCAGCCTGAAAAGCCTCACCCTGCGACTGTGGGACGAGGAGCAGAAGAAAATGGTGGGCTTTGGCTATCTCAAGCGCCTGCCTGAAGGGTCAACGCCGGCGTAAGAGTCGGCCGCCTGCTTTGCGCGACGCGTAATCTCAACGCCGTCGAGGCCCTCTCGGCGGCGTTTTTATGTGCCTGGATCGCCTGGAGTCGAATGATGCGCCCCCTCGTCGAATGCGTCCCCAATTTTTCTGAAGGCCGCCGCCCGGAGGTGGTTCAGGCCATCGTCGCCGCGATGGAGAGCGGCGGCGGGGCGGAAGTCCGCGTCCTCAACGTCAGCTCAGATAGAGATCACAATCGCACCGTGGTCACTTTGGTCGGCGCGCCGGCCGGCGTGGAAAACGCCGCGTTTGCCGGCGTCGCCCAAGCGGCCGAATTGATTGACCTGAACACGCATCGCGGCGCACATCCCCGCCTAGGCGCGACGGACGTCGTGCCGTTCGTCCCCCTGCGCGGCGTGAGCCTGGCCGAGTGCGTGGCGCTGGCCCGGCGGCTGGGTGAGCGCGTCGGGCGCGAGCTGAATATCCCAGTATATCTCTACGAGGCCGCCGCGACGCGCCCCGAGCGCGAGAATCTGGAGAACATCCGGCGCGGCGAGTACGAGAAATTGAAGGACGAAATCGCCACGCGCCCGGCCCGCGAGCCGGACTTCGGGCCAAAGCAAGTTGGCCCGGCGGGCGCCACCGTCATCGGCGCGCGGCCGTTCCTCATCGCCTACAACATTTACCTCAACAGCGGCGACGTCGAGATAGCCCGGAAAATCGCCAAAGCCGTGCGCCATTCGTCGGGCGGTCTGCGTTACGTGAAGGCCCTCGGCCTGCTCGTCGAGGGGCAGGCGCAGGTGAGCATGAACTTGACCGATTTCACCCGGACGCCGGTCGCGCGCGTGCAGGAGTTCGTCCGGCGTGAGGCCGCGCGTTACGGCGTCAGCCTCACGCGCAGCGAATTGGTCGGCATGATCCCCCAGGCGGCGCTGGTGGACGCCGCGCAGTGGTACCTGGGACTCGACAACCTGGAGGCGGAACAGATTCTGGAGAACCGCCTGGCCGAGGTCGAAGCGGCGGCCCAGGATTCCGAGCCTCAACCCGGAGAGCCGTTTCTCGAGCGACTTGCGGCCGGAACGGCCACGCCCGGCGGCGGCGCGGCCTCGGCCTATGCCGGCGCCATGGCCGCCGCGCTGGTCGGCATGGCAGCGCGGCTGACGTTGGGCAAAAAGAAATATGCGGATGTGGAAGCGCAGATGCAGTCGGTGATGGAAAGCGCTGACCGGCTGCGCGCTGATCTCACCGCTGCCGTGCGCGACGACTCCGCCGCGTTTGAGGCCGTGATGGGCGCCTTCAAACTGCCAAAGGAATCCGACGAGGTTCGCCGGGCGGAGGCAATTGAAGCCGCCTACGTTCGCGCCGCCGAAATCCCATTGCGCGTCGCGCGGGCGGCCGTCGCCACCCTGGGCCTGGCCGCCATCGTCGTCGAAAAGGGAAACCTCAACGCCATCTCCGATGGCGGCACGGCGGCTTATCTCGCCCAGGCCGCACTGGCCGGCGCCGGGCTGAACGTCCGGGCGAATGCGCGGGCCGTCCAAGACCGCAAGGCGGCGACAGCCTGGCTGCAGGAATTGCACGGGCTGGAAACGCGAGCGGACGAGACCCTGGCGGAGATCAAGCGAACCTTGCGGGAACGACCATGAACGTGAAATTTGGGATTTGGGTGTTGGGACTTTTACTTCTCGCGGCCTGCTCCGCGCCGCCGACGACCGTCGCCTCCGGCCCGAACCCCACCGCGTTCATCGCTACGCGCGTGGCCGAGCTGCTGACGCAGAACGCGCCGCCGCCGCTTGGGGAAGCGTCTTCCACGCTTGGGGAAGCGTCTTCCACGGGCGCTGCCCCCACCCAGGCTCAAGCGGCCACGCCCGGACCTCTCGGGCAGCATGGGGATGCCTCTGCCACAGCCAGATCGACGGATGTGCTGGAAACGCCGCTGCCCACGCTCATGATCGCGACGCCGCTGGTCACGCCGTGCGCCGACCAGGCCTGCGTCACCGCCGCCGAGCATTTCTGGCTTGAACGCCCCATTCCGGCCGGTTACGTGAATTACCCGGCCCGCACTTATGCTTACGGTTCGACCCAGCAGGGCGCCCGCGAACCACATCATGGGGTGGAATTTGAGAATCCTGCCGGGACGCCCATTGTTGCCGCGGTGTCAGGCGTGGTGATCGTCGCCGGGGATGATACGGCGACGGCTTACGGCCCGACGACCAACTTCTACGGCAATCTCGTCGTCGTCCAGCTCAATCAGACCTATCATGGCCAGCCAGTGTACAACCTGTACGCGCACATGCAGAGCATAAGTGTCACGGCGGGACAGCACGTCAACGTGGGCGATCTTCTAGGCACGGTCGGGCAGACGGGCGTGGCCATCGGGCCGCATTTGCATTTTGAGGTGCGTGTGGGCCGCAACGATTACCGGTCGTCACGCAATCCGGAGTTATGGCTCAAACCGCTCCGTTACAACGACACCACCTGGGGCGCCATCGCCGGTCGGGTGGTGGACCGGGACGGCAACCTGGTCACAGACCATCCGGTGGTCATTCGCCCCATCGCGGTTGACTATGACGACGGCGGCGGCACGGAGATGCCGCTGCGCAGCAAGTATTTTACAACTTATGCGCGCGACGTGCAGCCGGTCAACGGCGACGACGCCTGGCAGGAAAATTTCGCCATCGGCGACCTGCCGGCCGGGACATATACCATTTCGGTGAGCACAACCTCGCTCTATCGCCAGACCATTATAGTTATCCCCGGCCATATCAGTTGGGTCACGTTCGTCGTCAACCCGCCGGCGCCTGCGGCAACGCCACCGCCGTAGCCATGCGCCATCTCCAATCACCAATACTTAATTCAAGGCGACGCGCCGCTCGTAGTGACGCACGCCAGTGCGTCATCCTGGGTCTGGCCCTCTGCACCCTGTGCCTGATCCTGGCTGCCTGTCTCCCGCCGGACCCGGTCTCCGACCCCCCCACCCCAACCGCGCGGCATGGGGATGCCGCTGCCACGCTCACTGGGGATGCCGCTGCCACACTCGCCGCCGCCGAGTTTCTCGCCACGCGCGTTCAACAGGTGCTGACCGAAAACGCGGCTGCGCTCACCAGCGCCCCGACGGCCACTCCTTCGGCGACACCGACGCCCTCCCGGACTCCTACGCGGACGCCAATCCCCACGCCCACCCGGACCCCAACCGCCTCGCCCTACCCCACCCTCGTCCTGGCGAACTTCCCGACCCCTCCAGCGGCATTCACCGGCGAGCCGCACTTCTTCTTCGAGCGGCCGATCGGCGAGGGAGGCAATATGTTCATCGCCTCCTCGTACCGCTACGGCTCAACCGGCAGTCATCGTTTTGAGACGCATCACGGCGTCGAGTTTCCCAACACCGCCGGCGTCCCACTCGTGGCTGTCGCGCCGGGCGTCATTTACTATGCGGGCGGCGACCAGGCGCAGGCCTTTGGGCCGCAAAAAGATTTCTACGGCAATCTGGTCGTGCTGGAAGTCGCCCAACCCTGGAGGGATCATAAAGTCTATGCCCTGTACGGCCACATGGATCAGGTGCTCGTCCAGGCCGGGCAGCCGGTGAACGCGGGCGACGTATTAGGGACAGTCGGCGCGACCGGGGTAGCGCTCGGCGCACACCTTCACCTGGAGGCCCGCCTGGACAAACCGGAGAGTTACTGGGATACCCGCAACCCGGAGTTATGGCTGAGGCCGCGCGACAAAGCCGGGACAGTCGCCGTGCGGGTGACGAATGAACGCGGCCAATATCTACCCGGGATGCGCGTTGGTTTCACCTGCTCCGACGGCGCCTATCGCTTTCTGGACACCTACTGGGACTTTGGCGTCAACCCGGACGACGCCTACGGCGAGAACGCGGCCATGACCGACGTGCCGGAAGGTTTCTGCCAGTTTGAGACGATATATACTGGCAAGAAATTGACGCAGACGGCCAGGGTGACGGCAGGGGAAGTGGCGTTTGTGTGGCTCCGCCCGTAAGGGGCGGCAGGTGACAAGTGGCAGATTTCGTCACTCGTTACTCATCACTCGTCACCCTTATCGCTTCGCCGAACCACTTCACTTTCAGTTCCGTCAGCGTCCCGTCGGCTTCCATCTCGGCCAGCGTTTGTTCTAACACCCGCAACAACTCCCGGCTGTTGGCGCTCACGGCAATCACGTAAGGCTCCGGCGTCAGCGGCGGCCCCGCCAGGGTCAGCGCCGGGCGGCCCCGCAAAAAATCATACGCCGAGATGGCGTCCACCAGCGCGGCGTCGGCGTTCTGATCTTCCACGGCTTGCAACGCCTCCGCCGAGGTGGGTTTAGGGAGAATTTGAATGCCCGTCACCCGCCTGGCCCACTGGCGCGCGAGCGCGTCACCGCCTGCGCCATACTCCACCGCCAATACTTTCTCCGTCATCCACGCCCGTGGATCATTCGCGAATGGTTCGCCGCCCTCACGGCGCATCACGGCCACCACGCCGCCGACAAAATAGGGGCGCGTGTAAGCGGCTTCGCGCTGCCGCGCGGGCTGCGGCACAAAAGCCGAGATGACCGCGTCGTCGCGGCCCGAAGTCAGGGTGGAGATCAGGGCGTCGTAAGCGATGTTCTCGAACTCCGTCTTCACCCCCAGTCGGCGTCCGATTTCTTCGGCCAGGTCAATGTCGAAACCGAACAGACTGCCATCCCTGTCTACTGCAGCGAACGGCGGATAACTGGCGTCGGTCGCCACCGTCCACACCCCGCGCTCACGAATGCGCTGCCAGGCTATGTCGTCGCGCGGGCGCGAAAACCCCAATTTCCAAATCCCAAATCCCAACGCGCCAATTACTAATACACTAATTACGATTTTGGTAATTGGTAATTTGTAATTGGTCATCGAGTCGCCCATTCCTGCACCGCCTCGTAAATCGGCTTCAACTGAAATTCGGGCGTGACGAAGGTGAAATAGTCGCCATAACTATATTGGGGGGCGGGATAACGGAAGGCCCAGGTGCAGACGGCCTGCGCCCAGGGCCAGTGCCGCTCGGCCCATTCATAGCCAGCCAGGGTGTAATCAATCCGCGCGCCGGGGGTGACCGCGCGCGTCCAGCGGGGCGAATCATTCCAGCCCGACTCGGTGATCATGATGGGCTTGTCGGCGTCGCCATACGCGATCATGATTTCACGCAACAGTTCTGCGCGCCGAAAATTCAGCGCGTCGGGCGCGGGCGGCTCGTCGGGGGGGAAACTCAGGCCGTAAGCGTGGACGGCGAGGATGTCAAAGTATCGCCCGGCGCCGGCATTGTACAGGCGCTCCAGGTAAAGCAGGTCATTCAAAGCCAGGTCGCTCGCCTCCGGCTCAATCGTCGGGGCCAATGCGCCGCTAAGGACAAGCATCGCCGGGTCGGCCTCCTTCGCGCGAGTATAGGCAATTCTTAAGAGTTCCGCATAACCTTCTGGGTCAACCCGTCGGAAACCCCACTCGGCCGTCACGTTGGGCTCGTTCCAGATGACGATGTGCCTGACCCGGCCCGTGAAGTGCGCGACGAACGCGAACACAAAATCGCCAAAGTCCGTGAAGCGTTCAGGAGGGAGATACGTGTCCACCGGGACCGAGCCGTCGTCGGTCGGGTGCGCCCAATCGGGGACGAAGCCGCCCAGCCGCGCCACGACGGTAAGGCCCTGATTGCGCGCGAAGTCCACGACCTGATCGGCGTGCGACCAGTCAAACTCACCCCGGTTCGGCTCGTGGTAGGCCCAGGGGAAATACTCAACGATGGTCGGCGCGCCCATCTCGCGCACCAGTTCCAGCGTGCGGAGGATCTTCCACGGCTCGACCTCGTCGGTCAGGCGGGTGTGGACGCAGGCAATCGGATGTCGGGTCTGCACGGTCTGCGGCGGGCCGACGCGCAGCGAGACGAGGGGACGCGGGGGGTTGGGGAAGGTGGAGAGGGCGAGGAAGAAAAGCGCGCGGAGAAACCAGCCGCGGCGCGAGGGGGCAAGGAGTAAGAAGTAATTAGTAATTAGTAATTGGCGGAGGGACATGCGGGGGATTATACTGGAGTGGACGATGCTATAATCGTGTCTATGCTCACAAAGCCAGCTCCGCGGCGAACCGCTGTCACACAACAGACACTGCGCGCTCTGACGAACAAAATTGTCAAGGCTGTCAAGCCGGAGCGAATTATTCTTTTCGGCTCGTATGCGTATGGGCAACCCACACCTGATAGCGACGTAGATCTGCTCATCATCTGGAACACACGCAAGCCCGGCCCAGCCCGTTACCGCGCTATTTCCAACGCGCTCCGCCCGCGTCCCTGTGCGCTGGATATTATCGTCCGCACCCCGCGCGAAATTGCGCTGTCTCGCGAGCGCATTGACCCATTCCTGAACGAAATCCTGCGGCAAGGCAAGGTTCTTTATGCCCGCCAATCCCGAAGTCGCTGAGTGGGTCGGCAAAGCCACAGAGGATTATCAGGGCGCATTGGCCCTCATGCGCCAGCGGGCTCGCCCATTGCCCAGCCTTGTGTGTTTCCACACTCAACAATGCGTCGAAAAATATTTGAAGGCCGCGTTGCTGTTTTACGGTCAGTCTTTTCCCAAGACGCATGACTTGATTGAGCTATACGAGTTGTGCCTGCCATTCTTGCCGGAGCTCAATGACATATTTGAGGCTATCTCTGTGGTCAGCCCGTATAGCGTTGAGGCGCGTTATCCTGGCGCGCCCAATACGGTTGAGGAGGCGCAAGAAGCCGTGGAGGCGATGAAGTGCGTGCGGGAATTTTTTAAGAAGCGCCTTGAGGAGGAGGAGCAAGATTAACCCAGTCCCGCTATTGCGCGGGGCTGGGTTTTTTATCGCGGCTCAGAACTCACGGATACGTCACCATCAGGCTATAGGGCATGGCGCTGTTCCAGTTCGACTCGGTGAAGAGGTTGAGCAAACTGGGTGACGGACTGCCCGCTGCTCGTGCGCGCCTCCAGTGTGAAGCTGCGCAGGGCGGACTGCCCGCCTGGCAGCGGCTGTGAAGGGCCAGCCAGGCCCGTGTACGTGATTATGACGGTGCTGGTCACCGCGCCCGGCGGGAACTGGATGCTGGAGCCGTCCCCGCTGGTCACCGTCCCGCCGCTGGGCGTGATGTGCCTGAGGCCGGAGGCACTGTCGATGTCGGGGTAGGGGTGTTCGTTGGCGTGCATGTCGGCGTCGAAGTCCGCGTGGGCGTCGGCGTGCTGGTAGGGGTGCGCGTCGGCGTGCTGGTGGATGCGCCGGTTCGTGTCGGGGTTGGCGTGCGGCTGACGATGCTTTCGGCGGGAAGTTCAGGCAGTTGAGCGGCCAGGTCGGAAATGAAAGAGCAGGCTGGAGGCGTAGGGGGCACTCTCGAAAGACGCCGGGTGGCGTGCAGTCACTCGGCCTCTTTCAGTGGCTGATCGTGGAACAACTGCTGACTACTGCTGCAGCGTGCGGAGGTATGCGATGATATCCGCCAGGTCCTGGTCGGTGAGCGCCGGATTGCCGCCCTAGGCGGCATATCCACGCCCGTCGTGTTGGCCGGGTTGCTGGCGGGGCGGCCTACCTTGACGAATGCCAGCAGTTCGTCATCGGAGTTGCCTTTGACGAACTCACTCGTGGTCAGGTCCTTGCTCAAGCCGGCGATGCCTTTGGCGTCGTAGCCGTGGCAGGCGGAACAGGTCCCGAGGAATTTCTCCGCCCCTCTGGCGGCGTCGCCTTTTGGCTCGGCCGGCGCGGCGGAGGGCGCGCTGGTCGCCGTTGACAGCAATGGCGTGGCGGTGGGAGGCGGCGAGGTAACCGTGGCCGAAGGGAGGGAACGGGTAGAGGCGGGGGTGTCGGCGACGGGCATAGCCCCCGTCGCCGCGACAGGCGAGGTCTGTGTTGGGCCGATCGTACTCGTCGCGGCGGTGGTGGGCGTGAGCGTCGGGGTCGCCATCAATCCGCCCCCGCCACCCGTTGCCAGCACATAAACCAGCCTAACGCCCAGCGAGTACACGTCGGCGCGGCCGTCAATCTCCTTCTTCCCCACGGCTTGCTCCGGGCTCATATAGGTCGGCGTCCCGATAATGCCCGAACCGGTGAGCGCGACCGAGGCTTCCAGCATTTTGGCGATGCCGAAATTGGAGAGGAAGGCGTGGTGGTGCGCGTCGAACATCACGTTCGACGGGCAGTGGTCTACTTTGTCTTAACGATTTGCCTGGTGGTGATCGCGGATCTGTTGGCGCTGACGCCGCACGGCCAGTTCGGTGAACACGTCTTCGAGCGTCACTTCGGCGGGTTCGACGTGCGCCGCGGGGAAACCGGCCTGCGCCAGGGCGGCGCCTAAAGTCTCGGCGGTATGTGCGCCGGGGCTGGTGATTGCGTGCAGGTGGTCGCCGAGCAGCCCGGCGTGCTGTACGCCCGGCATGACGACCAGCGCATCGAGCACGGGGATTAATGGCTGGGCGACGATGTCCCACGCCGCGCCTTGCACTACGCTCTGCTTGAGGGCGCTGGGAGAATCCAGGGCCAGCAAGCGGCCCTGGTTCATAATGCCGAGCCGGCCGCAATGTTCGGCTTCGTCCATATAGTGCGTGCTGACAAAGATCGTCGCGCCCGCTTCGGCCAGCGTATAGATGATGTCCCAAAAGGCGCGGCGGGCCTCGGGATCAACGCCCGAGGTCGGCTCGTCGAGGAAGAGCAGCTGCGGCTGGTGCGTCAGCGCGATCCCGAGCGCCAGCCGCTGCCGCCAGCCGCCCGCCAGGGCCCCGGCCAGCTCGTTCTCCCGCCCCCTGAGGCCGATCAACGCCAACACCTCTTTCACGCGCGGCCGATAGGCGTCGGGCCGCATCCCGTAGACGCCGGCGTAAAAGACCAGGTTTTCCCGCACCGTCAGGTCTTCGTAGAGCGCAAACTTCTGGCTCATGTAGCCGACCAGCGGGCGGATGCGTTCGGCCTCGCGGACGACGTCGAAGCCGAGCACCTGCGCGCGCCCCCCGGTCGGCTGCAGCAGGCCCAGCAGCATCCGCATGGTCGTCGTCTTGCCGCTGCCGTTCGGACCGAGATAACCGACGACCTCCCCCCGCTGCACCGAGAAACTCACGTGATCAACGGCGGTGAAGTCGCCGAACTTTTTGACGAGGTCGTGGACCTCGATGACGGTTTCAGCCATGCCGGGAAATCGGGGAACTCTGGGAACTTTGGGAACTTAAGGGACTCAGGGAACGCCGGGAACTCAAGGAACTCTGGGAACTCAAGGAACTCAAGGAACTCACGAGGCCGCGAGCAATGAAATGAACACGTCCTCTAACGAAGGCGGGACCGGGCGCAGGCGATCCACTTGGACTCGCGCCGCGGCCAGCGCTTCTGGCAACCGCGATAACGGGCCGTCGGGACTTTTGACTCTCAAATGGAGACGGTCGCCGAAGGTGAGCACATCTTCCACGTCGGGGTCGGCCCGAGCGACCTGCATCGCGGCGTCTTTAGGGTGCGCCGCCAGTTCGACCACGCGCCCGGCCATCGAGGCGGCCAGTTCGCGCGGAGCGCCCTCGATCAGGATGCGCCCCGAGTGCATGAAGCCAAGCCGGCTGCACCGGGCGGCTTCGTCCATGTACGGCGTGCTGACGACGACGGCCGTGCCTTCGCCCAGCACGCGGATGACGAGCTGCCAGAAGTCCTGGCGGGTCACGGGGTCCACGCCGCCGGTCGGCTCGTCGAGCAGCAACACTTTCGGCTCGTGCACCAGCGCGCAGGCCAGGCCGAGTTTTTGCCTCATCCCGCCGGAGAGTTGATCGGCCCGGCGCCCCTCGAAACCGGCCAGGCCGACGAATTTGAGCAAGACCGCGGCGCGTTCGTCAAGCCTCTCGCGCCCCACCCCGCGCACCTGCCCGAAGAAGCGCAGGTTTTCGGCCACCGTGAGATCGCCATACAGGCTGAAACGCTGGGCGAGATAGCCGAGGCGCGCGCGGGCCTGTTCGATCTGCAGATGAACGTCATACCCCGCGACTTGCGCGGCGCCCGAATCCAGGGTGAGCGCGCCGACGAGGAGGCGCAGCGTCGTCGTCTTCCCCGCGCCGTCCGGCCCGACCAAGCCGTAGGCTTCCCCGGCTTTCACGCTCAGGCTCACGCCGTTGACCGCGTGGGTGTGGCCGAAGGATTTATGCAGATCGCGCGCCTCAATGAGGATAGTCATCGTTGATTTATGATTGTTGATTGATGATTGATGATTGAGCCAAATAATCAGCGATCAACAATCGCGTGGACGCGGCTGGGGAGCGTTAGAGGACACGCTCTTACACCCGGCCCAGATGGGTATCCTTGAAATCCGTTGGGTACTTCAACCCGAATCCAAAGAGCCGATCCATGCCGATGTGCGCCAGCCAGATGAACGCCAGTGCCAGGGCCAAGGTACTGCCTCCCGATAGACCGTAGGCGGCGAGGGCCGCCGGCCACAAGTAGATGTGGAAAAGATTGTAAACCACGGCCCCGATTTCTTTCCCAGCCAGATAGCCGGCCGCCGAGAGGTCGGGCGCCAGGAGCAACAACAGGAAAAGCCCCCAGCCCTCGCCCAGGCGCGCGTAGAGCCAGAGCGACATACCAAGCAAGATCGCGCCCTCAAATCGGAGCAGGATGGCAGGGTGTAACAAACGGCTAAACATAGGCTTGTCTCACTTTCCGAAAGTCACGTCCGCGGGCATCCCGGGCTTAAGTTGGCCGGTGGCGTTGTCCACCGCGAGTTTGACGGCGAAGACCGTCGTCTTGCGCCCGTCGGCGGTCTGGACGTTGCGCGGGGTAAATTCGGCCTGATCGGCGATGCGCCTGACGCTGGCCGTGAATGTCTGGCCGGGGAAAGAGTCCACCGACACCTGGGCTTCCTGTCCAAGGCTGATGCTGCCGTAGCGGTCTTCAGGCACGTACACGGTGATGGTCAGGTCGTCCAACTGGCCGATGACCAGCAGGGTCGCGCCGGGACTGGCGACCTCGCCGGGTTCAATCGCCCGTGAGAGCACGACGCCGTCCGCCGGGGCGGTCAGAGTGAGTTTGGCGATTTGCACGTCCAATACCTTCAGCGCGGCCTGCGCCGCCTCCACCTGAGCCTGCGCCGCTTTGATCTGGGCTTGGACGACGTTGACCTGGGCCTGCGCCGCCTTGACCTGCCCTTGGGCCGCGTCTACCTGCGCTTGCGCCACGTCCAACTGTTCCTGCGTGGCGCCGGCCTCCAGCAGCGCCAGCTGGGCTTTGGCCTGGTCGCGCTGCCCGGCCGCCACGCCGATGGCATTGTTATAAGCCCGCATCGTCTCGGCGCTGGCCCCGGCCAGAATCTGGTCGAGCGCGGCCTGCGCGGCCACGACAGCCTCATTCGCCGCGTTGACGCGGAGCGCCGCTTGTTCCCTCATCCAGCCCTGGATGCGCTCGTTGAGGATCTCGTAGGCGTCTTGCGCTTCTTTCTGGCGCAACAACGCTTGCGTCAACTGCGCTTGCGCCGCCGCGATCTTATCGGCGGTCGCACCTTCGGCGATTTGATCACGCTGAGCAACCGCCTGCCCCACCAGCGCATTGGCCGCCTTGACCTGAGCCTCCATCGCCGCTATCTGCTCGGCGCGGGCGCCGTTCTTCACCTGGTCGTATTGCGCCTGCGCGGCATTCAGCGCCGCGCTCGCCGTCGTCTCCGCGGCCTGCGCGGGGCCGAGGGTGGCCTGGGCTGTGCCGAGGGAGGCCTGGGCCACGGCGACCGCCGCCGCCGCCTGTGCGCGCTGGGCTTCGAGCAATGTCGTATCAAATTGGATCAATACATCGCCTGCCCGAACGTGATCGCCCTCCTGGACGTTGACGGCTTCGACCCGCCCGCCGAACTCAGGGACGATGTCCACCTGGACGGACTCGATGGTGCCCGAGGCCGAAAGAGCGCCAATCGCCGATGTTGCGCGCCCGCCGCCGAAGAAGTACCAGTAGCCGAGACCGGCGAGCGCCAGGATGAGAATGACCGGCAGTACACGACGAGGATTGGGGTGCATGGTGTCCTCCAATATTTTGCTAGTCAAGCCGCTTGCGGAAGCGCAGCGCGGCGCTGCCCATAATCACGACAGCAAAAATGCTCAAGGCAATGATCTCTGTCAACAGCGCCTCCGCGCCGACCCCCTTGAGAATGATGCCGCGCACGATGATCAGGAAGTAGCGCAGAGGCACGGCGTAACTGGCCCACTGCAAAAAGGGCGGCATCGCGGCCAGGGGAAAGAAGAAACCGGACAGGAAGATGGTGGGCAACATGGTGAACATCGCCGAGAGCATCGCTTCCTGCTGCGTGTTGGAAACGGTCGAGATGAATAGGCCCAGCCCGAGCGTCGTCACCAGGAAAAGCCCCGCCAGCAAAAGCAGCAGCGGCAGGCTGCCGTTAATGGGCACGCCAAAGAGCAGCACCCCGGCCACCAAAATTTCAAGCATGTCAATAAAGGCGATCATGACATACGGGGCGAGCTTGCCCACCACCAGTTCCCACGAACGAATGGGCGTGACGATGAGCTGCTCGATGGTGCCGCGCTCGCGCTCGCGGACAATCGCCGTGGCGGTGAGGATGACCGTGAGGAATTGCAGGATCATGCCGATCAGGGCCGGGATCATGTAAAAGGCGCTGACGAGATCGGGGTTATACCAGACCTGTGTGCGCACCTCGACCGCGGGCCGAAATGCGCCCGCCTGCCCTCGGGCCGCCAACCGTTCTACGCTCAACTGGGTGGCCTTCGACTGCCCGATGAGCACCGCGGCCGACAGCGCCGTGCCGGCCACTGTCGGGTCAGAGCCGTCGAGCACAAACGCCACGGGCGCGGTTTCGCCGGCGGCAATCTGGCGCCCGTAATCGGGCGAGATGATCAGGCCAGCCCGCGCCGCGCCCCGATCAATCAACGCGCGCAGCTCTTCTTCCGAATTCACGTCGTAGTCAATCCGGAAGTAATCGGCGGCGCGGTAGGCGTCCAGCAGTTCGCGCGCGGCCGGCGATTTGTCCTGGTCGAACACCACGAGCGAGACGTTGCGCACGTCGTTAGTCGCCGCATAGCCCAACAGGAACAATTGGACGACCGGCATGACGAAGGTCAGCGCCAGCGTGCGCGGGTCGCGGAGGATCTGGATGAACTCCTTGCGGATGAGCGAAAACAGGCGCGTGTTGAGCATCAGTCCTCCGGCTTCAGGATGCCGTGCAGATAAATGTCCATCATCCCGCCGAACCAGTCGTAGCGCCCCGGCTGGAACAGCGCCGAGTCCTTCAGCAACATCTCGCTCAGGAAAAAGCCGACGAGCAGGCCCATGAACGTGCGGAACATGACCGGCGGCGGGATCGAGCGCAATTGACCGCGCCGTTGGGCAAAACGCCGAATGAGCCCTTGCAGGGAGGGCGCGATCTTTTCCACGAGTTGTTTCAGATGCCGGCCCTGAAACTCCACGATCTCGATGAACATGAGCGGCAGGAGGTCGGCCTCGGCGCCGGCGACGCCTGCGCAAATGCGCCGGGACGCTTCGCGCAGGAAGGCCTCGACCGTCTCCGCCTCGATGGTCTCCAGCGCCGGCAGGATAGTATGATAGGGGTGATAAGCGTCGAGAACGGCGGCATAGATTTTTTCTTTGCTGGAGTAATGATTGTAGATGCCGCCCACGGCCACGCCAGCCGCCTGCGCGATCTGGCGCATGCTGGTGCCATGGAAGCCGCGTTTGAGAAAGAGGCCGTGAGCGACTTCGAGCAGTCTGGAGCGCGTGACCTCGCCGCGCGGGGTGCGCGCGGCTCTGGGGCGGCTCGCCTTTTTACTTGACGGCATTTTGAAAATACTCGCCGCCCGCGTCCCTCGCGAAGCATCCTTTCGGGGCGCGGACCCTTCGGCCAGCCGCGAGAACGCAGCTGGAGAGCCATTATCAAATATGAACGAGCGTTCGTTCATATTTTACACGAGGCCGCCTAAATGTCAAGAGACCATCCGGCGACGTCAGGGCTTTTCCAAAGTCGTGGGAGCGGTTTGTAACCGCGACCCTGATGGCAAATCCGGCGGCCTATCGCGGACGCGAAGCGTATCCGCTCCCACGCCACATTATGCGCTTTCAGTAAAGCGGCCCTCCGCGCTTTCTGTTATTTCGGCGCGCCGGAGTTCATTCGTTTATTCGTTGGGTATTCGTTGACAGAATGCTAAGCCACAAACTAAAAGCCCCGCCCGACTGTCTCGGGCGGGGCTGAAATTTCCCGGCTGTTCCCTGTCCCCTACCGGCGTTTCTTGGCTTTGTCGCCTTCGTGGAGCGTGGCAATCTGTCTCAACACGGCCAGCAGCGCCAGCCCGATGCCGACCGCCTCGCTCGGCTGCAATTCCGGCTCCGCGCCCTCGCGCTCGACCGAAGTCACGTACAGGTAAGCCGCGCACAGGCCCAACAGCGCGCCGGCCGCCCCGCCGATGAGGAACGTCTTTGTGCGCCAGTTCATCTCGTTCATCACCGCCTCCGAAAGTTGAACAGAGAGCGAATGTCGTCCAGCGTCTTCTGGACCGCTGCGACAAAGGACTGGACCGACATGACACTACCCGCGACCCGACCGGACCCGACTTTGGCGTAGTGCGCGGCCAGCGCCGCGTAATCCTGCGCCTGCTTGAAGAGGTAGGGCAACTCGCGCCGGAGGTACCAGACCCCGACGCACATCCCGACGAGGAGCACCAGCAGCGCCACACCCCACATGGCCGCGGGGATAATCAGGAAAATAACCGACACGTCGGCCAGGGCGGAGCGGGCCTCGTATCCCTGGGGGGACGCGACCAAAACCATCAACGTCACGGCGGCGACCGCCGCCAGCCCAGACGGGACGGCGATCTGCCAGATGGCCTCGCGGCGGTGGCTGGCCTGCGTGCGGACATTGCGGACTTTCGGCGCGGGCGGTTTCTCGACCATGCGGGTTATTCTAGCACACGCCCCGGCATAGGCCAATCGCTCCATGTGCACGCCAACCTGGTCTGTGGGAGCGGCGCGAAGCGGACAACCGCGACTATCGCGGTCGAAGATCCCCGTAAGGGGGCTACCAGCCGCTCCCACGCCAATCCTCTGAACCTTCCTGGACAACTCCCCGGCCTCGTGGTATTCTGCGCGCGGCGCGCCGCCCGCACTGTCTGGTCGGCGCGCAATTCAT